>JAFATZ010000254.1 GCA_019243675.1 Ktedonobacteraceae bacterium
AAGAACCCCTTGTGGAAGCAAGAAGTGAATAACGGGCGGCGGAACAACCAGAATTTCGTCTGCATCCCACACGCACGGTTCATTGAGATGCTTATGTATAAAGCGGAACTGGTCGGTATCCAGGTGGAAGTCACCGAAGAGAGCTATACCAGTAAGGCGAGCTTTCTGGATTTAGACCCTATTCCTACCTATACACCCAACGATGAGCAGGAGCACGTCTTTAGTGGCAAGCGGATAGGACCGAGGAAGCGCTTGTACCGTAGTAAAGACGGACGCGTGATCTGTGCCGATGTCAACGGTGCCTATAACATCGTGCGCAAACGTAGACCTAATGCATTTGCAAAGGGAGTAGCGGGCTATGTAGTTCACCCCTCACGGCTTGCCGTGTAAACCCAACAAATCGCTATGCGTTTTGGAACTATACCATAATGGGTGGGGCCGGGCAACCGCTGATGCCCTTTTCTGCGAGAATGGGAAGGCCCTGCTATACACCTCTCTTTGTTGTAATGCAGCCAAACTATGGTATAGTATGAGTGTATATATGCTCGAAATCTCAGGAGATGGAATGCCGCAGAAGATACGTGAATTGAAAGCCCGATTGAGCAAAGCGGGCTTCTTCCTCTCTAGAAAGATCGCGAGGAAGTCATACTGTCTGGAACCATCTCACTTTGTCTACCACAGTGGTGCTTGCTGGTAAGGATGGTAATGATGCGAAACCTTATCAGGTGCGTGATATCGAAGCAGCCTTGAAAGAGCTAAAGGATATGTAAATGCACAGACATCTCTACGATCACTATTCAATGTTCATCCAATGGAGCCAGGAAGATCAGGCATATCTCGTTAATATTTCTGAGCTTCCTGGGTGTAGAACGCATGGCGATTCTCACGAAGAGGCTGTTAGGAACGGTTTAGAAGCTATTCAAGCTTGGATTGAGGCAAATGAGGCTTTAGGCAGACCCATTCCGCAACCAAAAGTTCTGATAGCTTAATGGAGTACAAACATCTTGGTTATAAGAAAGCAGAGAAGACCAATTTGTCGAGGGTGCGTTTCACACCCTCTAATTTGTGTCAATTACGTTATCATAGTAGACTACATGACACATACAATAGAAAAAGCTCTAAATTATTAGGTGAAAAATTATGCCAATTGTCAACGTTACACAGGTGGGGAAGTCTTTTGGCGCTGAACGCATTTTTGGGGGAGTAAGTTTTCAAATCGAAGAACAAGACCGCATTGGGCTTATTGGGCCGAATGGCACAGGCAAATCAACACTTCTTACTCTGCTAGCTGGTTATGAAGAACCCGATGAGGGCATGATTTCTGTCGCACGCAATACACGAATCGGATACCTTTCCCAAACAGTAGATTTTCAACCACAGCATACACTGCGTGAAGAGCTATTGACGGTCTTTGCACAATTGCGTGTGTGGGAGCACGAGTTAAGCGAACTGGCTCAGGAAATGACTTCGCCAGCAGTACAAGAAGATGGTGCCTTGCATGACCAGTTGCTAGCGCGCTATGATGACCTTCAGAGTCGCTATGAACACGCCGATGGCTATACGTATGAAAACCGCGTGGATCAGGTGTTGGATGGTCTGGGCTTCACACAAGAGCAGCAGGATGCGCCTGTCATGCACTTGAGTGGTGGACAACAGACACGTGCTGCACTGGGAAAGTTACTGCTCCAGGATGTTGATCTCCTTCTGCTAGACGAACCTACAAACCATCTCGACCTTACGACTCTTGAATGGCTGGAGACATATCTCGCCAGTTGGAAAGGAGCAATGGTCGTAGTCGCGCATGACCGTTACTTTCTCGACTCGATTGTGACCCGTATCATCGAATTAGCCTTTGGACGGATTGAGGAGTATCCTGGCAATTATAGCAAGTATCTGCTTTTGCGTGAAGAGCGCATAGAACGGCGTATGCGTGAGTACAGGGCGCAACAGTCCTATATCGCACATACCGAGGAGTTTATTCGTCGCTATAAAGCTGGGCAGCGTAGTCGTGAGGCACGAGGTCGTCAAACACTGCTCAATCGCATGGAGCGCATTGAGCGTCCTCAGGATTTCCCTGAGCTTCATTTTGAGTTCGCTCCATTGAGTGATAGCGGTACTGTGGTGCTTGCCGCACGCAAATTGAGTGTAGGCTACGGAGGCGAGAAACGCACTGCACAGTCTATTGTCGAGCCGAACGTATTGGTACGGATAACCGACTTGGAATTGCTGCGCGGGGATCGCGTTGGATTGATTGGGCCGAACGGAACTGGTAAGACAACGCTGTTAAGGACCCTTATCGGCGAAATTCCTCCTATAAGTGGACAGGTCAACCTGGGTCATAATGTCCGTGTTGGCTACTATGCGCAGACCCATGCAGGACTCAATATGGAGCGCACAATTATTGATGAGATTCGCCAAGTAGCTGCATTGAGTGAGGAGAGCACACGCGGATTCCTTGGGCGATTTCTCTTCTCTGGCGATGACGTGTTCAAGCCCATAAAAGCACTCAGTGGTGGTGAGCGCAGCCGCGTGGCTCTAGCCAAGCTGACACTGCAAGGCTCCAATTTCTTGGTGCTAGACGAGCCTACAAACCATCTTGACCTACAGTCGCGTCAATTTCTTGAAGAGATTCTTAGTGAGTTCGAGGGAACACTGCTCTTTGTCTCCCATGATCGCTACTTCATTGATCGCCTTGCAACTAGAGTGTGGGCCATTGAAGACGGTGCGTTGATTGCCTATCTGGGCAACTATACCGAGTATCGCACACACAAGCAGCGTCTCACGCTTGATATTCCCACTTCTGCTGTAAAGACTCCATCTAGTGAAAAGTCTCCTCAATCCACAGTAAAGGCCAATGGAAAAAAGGCACCTGTCGCAAAGGCACGCACCGTAGAGGATGTAGAACATGATATTGAAAAAGCAGAGCAGCGTGTGAGGACGATAGAGGAGGCTCTAAATCAAGCAGCGCTACAGGCTGATGCCGCACAACTGGCACAGTTGTCGGCAGAGTATGAGCAGACCAAAGAACAGGTGAACGTGCTTCTTACAGAGTGGGAGCAGCTCGCAGAGGTGTCTTAGCGTGGTGAGGAGCGCAAGGATCGCCACTACTATACACAGCTTCTCAGGCCGATTTCTTCGTCGTGTTGTGGGGGCGACTATGGGATTTTAGGGCGACGATACATCCTCCTATGGCTGATAATAGCGGCAGTATGCTTACCAGTGCCAGCCAGGCTATACAGAAAAGTGTGGGTAGAAGTAGAGTAGGATGTATCTTCAAGGCAGCGAGCATGCGTGTATAGCCAAATATATAGAGTGCGCCTAGTAAACCTGCTGAGAACAGACTCATCCCTGTTACAAGTAACAGTCGCACAAAACCGTAAAGGTATGCACTTCTGGCAGCATTTACGCATAGCACTGCCAAAGCGGCACTTTGTAATGTCAGAGCGACGCTACTTGGCACACTTGCAAAAGGCAGAACAAAAGAGCCAATTGCACCTAGTAATGCCAGAGCGACGCTACTTGGCACACTCGTGAATAGTAGAAGGAAAGAGCCAATTGTACCTACGAAAAAGGCGAGGCCATCAATGGCCAGACTTCCCAAAAGGGAAAGTGCCCTGCCTCGCCGTTTCTCTACAATTTGGGGTTGATGGTGCTCTCTATTCTGGGCAGTAGCCAACTGGGCCATAATAGTATTTTTGATCGAATGTGTTTCAGAGTTGGTCGCGTCTAGTTCAAGTGAGCGTTCAATACTGAGAAGGGCGGCCTGGTACTGTCCAATGTTTGAGAGAAGGACAGCGCGCACACGCCATATCAAAGCGTTGTTTGGGTCCAGATGCACCGATTGCTCAACAATGGCTAGAGCCTGCTGAAAATGTCCCGTCGTACTCAGCAGTTGTGCCTTGAGTATGAGGGCAGCAACATCACGAGGTGCGACCTGAAGCACGTATTCTACTATCTTATATGCCTCTGCCGGATTTTGTATGTTCATATATTGTCGGGCCTGATCGAGAAGAAGCTGACACTGCTGTTGACGATGTTGCTCAATAGCATTAGCGAACAGGTGACCCGAGGTTGTACGTGTTGGCTGTGGTGACAATTGGACGGCAGTTGCAGTCGAAACGTGAGGAGAAGGCTGACCCTGAGCCTCCTGCGTTGGTGGGAGTGAAGACCCCAAGGCAGGCGATACGTGTTGCGTGCCAGAAAGAGATGTGCTCTCTCCAACTAATACAAGGGGGAATTGCTATTGACCAAACAGAGCTGGACGTTGTTGCTCACCAAGATTGCTAGAGAGAAAAGAGTGCAGCCGTTGCACCGTCACCTGTTGCGTCGTTGGATCAACAACTGGTCCAGAAAGGCCGACAAGGGCACGATACATAAAAAGCCCGATGTTGCGCTCTCCAGCTTCTGAGGCCAAGTCGTTGCCCCGGCATGAGCAGAGAAATAGTCTATTGCCTTGTTGTGGAAGTGCTTGTGCCAGTGTAGAGCTAAGCAAAGGTCTAGAATCATAGGGCGAGGTACGACTTACGCTCCAGAGCCGCCCTGTCTGAAAGCAATCGAAAATGCAGAGGACGTGAGAGGCACGGCTACGCGCTATGACCTGTTGGGCGAATGATGGAAGATGAAGGCCCGTGTTTGTGTCATGATAGTCTGTGTTTGCTAAAGCGAGATAGCCATCGCCGCTTTTCTCGTCCATGTAAGCGTGCCCAGCGAAGTACATGAGTACGAGATCACCGGGTTCAGCCACGGTAAGACACAATTGTGTGATAAGCGCTTCAACGAGTTCACGTGTAGCATATTCTCCCTGTACAAGCTGCACATCCGCGGGTGACCATTGCCCCCCTTTTACATTAACGAGCCATTGAGCCAACGCCCGTGCATCATTCTCTGCAAATTGGAGTGACCGAAATGTGGCATCTTGGTACTGATTGACACCTATGATAAGTCCCAAGCGTCTGCTCACCCCGTTCTCCTTGCTACTGATAGAATAGTAGATAGCACCTGCTATTTTACCTTATATGCGGTCATTGTCATATACATGAGGTACTTTTGGGGTGAGCGAGAGAAGCAACATATGATATACTCGTCACATCAGTAGCTTGACTATGCAACATCTCTGGCCTGCTCAAAGCCATCTGTAAAGAGCCAGGGTAGCATGCTATACAAATGTTCAGATTGAAAGTATCGTTACTATGCCGCGTGTTATTGGTCTCACCGGAAATATTGCCTGTGGCAAAACGAGCGTCGGGCATATGCTGCTGGAACTGGGGGCCGAACGCTACATCGATGCAGATGCCATCGTGCATCGTCTCTATGAGAGTGGCCAGCCAGTCGCTAGACAAGTAGCCGAGACATTTGGCCCTGCTGTTCTGACAGCAAATGGCAGTGTAGACCGCAAAGCCCTAGGAGCACATGTCTTTCAAGACGCTGAGGCAATGCGTTGCCTGGAACGCATCGTTCATCCAGCAGTCGCCGTAGCGGTCATGAATGAACTGAGTGCGGTGAGCGACAATGGCATCGCAATTATCGACGCCGTGAAGCTGCTAGAGGGTGGTTCAGCAAAACTATGCCAGAGTAAATGGCTAGTCGTTTGTTCAGAAGAGCAAGAACTTGCACGTCTGTTGGCACGAAGTTCCATGACCAAACATGAAGCGCTGGCTCGCCTTCATGCCCAACCCTCCATCAGTTCGAGATTGCCTCTGGTTGACGAGGTGATCGACAACAGTGGCTCCTTAGAGCAGACACGTCGGCAAGTGATAGAGGCATTTAAGCGCTTCTGTAGATATTGACAGCAAAGTGATACTTTTATATACTTGCGCCAGTATTAACTCGTGAGTGGAAAGCGTTCGGATGGTATAGCAACAAGTTTTGCAACTATTCAGTCGTGCAAGGCTGCTTGGCAGAGCAAGAACCTCCTTCTCTCATTCCCATTCTTGTAGTCCTGGATAGTCATCGTGAAATTTACTGTGCTTTAAGCGTATATCATCGTGAGAGGAGAAATAGAGCCTAAGAGAGCTTCTACTAGCTGTGACTCTTCTCTCAACATCACGAGTATTATTGCTTGAAACTATTATAAGGAGGCTACTGCATTATGCAGAAGCGTTTGTCTCGTATTTTGGCCCTTGCAATGGGTATTCTGTTGCTGCTAGGGTTGCTGGCAGGTTGTGGTGCTGGTACTGGCAGCGGAACTACCAGTGGCACCGATTCTACTACCATCAAGGTTGCTACCGATTTCCCTGTGTCCGGTGGAGATGCAAGCATTGGTAAGTCGACCGAGAATGGTGCGGCATTGGCAGTCAAACAAGCCAACGACAACAAGACAATACCAGGCTATACTCTGCAATTTGTACCTAAAGACGATGTCGGTGTTTCGGGCGTTCACGACCCAGCTAAGGGTGCAAATAACGTTACTGAACTAATTAGTGATGCATTAGTTGCGGGCATTGTTGGGCCTTTCAATAGTAATGTAGCTCAACGTGAGATGCCAATTACAAACAATGCTCCCATTGCCCTAATTAGCCCGTCTAACACCAATCCCTGCCTTACCAAGGTCGGTGCTGCTGTTGGATGCACTGGTGCAAATGACCAAGTTCCAGCGTTGCGACCAACAGGCAAGGTTACCTACTTCCGTCTTGCCGCAACTGATGACCATCAGGGGCCAGCAATGGCTGACTACCTCTATAAACAGTTGAAATACAGGAAGGCATATGTCATTGATGATACTGAGACCTATGGCGTTGGTATTGCTAAGTACTTCGTTCAGGAATGGAAGAGCCTTGGGGGCACAGTCGTTGATGATAAAAGCCACTCCATCAAGAGTACCACCTCATATGCTCAGGTGTTAGATGCAGTTGCAGTAGCCCATCCTGACGTGGTCTACTTTGGAGGTGTCTATGCCAACGGTGGTACACTGATTCGTAAGCAGATGGAGGC
>JAFATZ010000263.1 GCA_019243675.1 Ktedonobacteraceae bacterium
ATCGATATGGCTCCTCAATATCTGGATGTTCACCAGGTGTTGTGTGAAATCTATGTACGTCAGGGCAATGTGGAGCAAGCTGTTACGAAATATGCTATCTTGGTCGATACCTACATTGTCAATGGGCGCATCGACGACGCCATCGCCACATATCGCCGCATTCTGCAATTGGAGCCTAACAATCTGACCTATCGTACGCGCTTGATTAACTTGCTAGCAGTTCATGGCAATAAAGAAGACCTATTGCGCGAACGCAGTCTGGCAGCAGAGTCATATCTACGCCTTGGTTATATGGATCGTGCTCTCACTGAACTGGAGCAAGCGCTTCAGGAAAGCCCAACGAGTGTGCCAACCCGCCTGAACTATGCTCTGGCACTGCATAAGTTAGGGCGTGCGCCACAGGCGGTAGCTGAATACCAGCGTGTGCTCCAGATTGATCCACGCAACATTATCGCCCTTCTACGTTGGCACATCTTGATGGTAACCAGTCTTGGAGCGAATCGAGTAAACTCGCTGGAAGTGCTCTCTCGCATTCGTTGGCAGTTGCGCGGCGAGGGTCTGAAGAACTATGATACGGTCGTGCGCGAGTATCAGCAGGCACTCGAAACGCACCCGAGCAATGCTGATCTCCAATTCGCTCTCGGTCAGATCCATCAGCAGGCAGGCCACTTTGCTAAGGCGCTTGATGCCTACAATCTAGCCGTGCGTGATAGTGCTGTTGAGGTGCTGGCCCTTTTCAGCATGGCCCAATGTCTCTTGTTGCAAGGCAAGCCTGAAGCAGCGATTCAACATCTCGAACGTGTGCTCAAGGTTGTACGGCATTCGCCAAAGTCTATTGACCCAGCCGTCTGGGCTGCATGCCCACGTGAGCAAGGTGAAGAACACCAAGCACCAGAGGTAGAGATTTCGCTCGCCTTAGCAAAAGCCTACGAACGTACAGGTCGGCAAGAGCAGATGCAAGCAATCCTACGTCAGGTCAAGCAGACTAGACCGGTGCAGAACGAGGTTTTATCGACTCTCGCCGAAATCTCTGCACGCCAGGATGATCTTGATGGCACATTGCAGGAGTATATGGACTTGGCACGCAACTTCGTCTCTAGCCGCCAGGGTGATAATGCTCTGAGTGTTCTCAATGAGGTGGTGCGCATCGCACCACAAGATGCACGTGCCCACTGTGAACTGGCTGATATCTATGTTAACCGTGGCCTCCTAGAAGAGGGCATCGCCGAATTGCGTATACTCGCCGATATCTACCTACGCGACAATCGACGAGAAGAAGCGAGCGACGTTGTTCGACGTATTGGCAATATTTATGCCGAAATGGGCAATAGCGAGGAGGCCCTTATCAATCTACGCCGTGCTGTCGAACTGAATCCCGACTCAATAGAGTTGCTGCGTGAAGTTGTTGGTTTCTGTCTGCAGCTCGGTCGTGGCCAGGATGCCGTCCAGTATCAGAGTATTATTGCCCGCCGCTACTACGAGACGCTGCAGGTCAAGGAGTCGGTGGCCGCTCTGCAACAGCTCATTACCATTGACCGTGGCAACCACGAAGCCTACGATATGCTCGGCCAGACCTATCAAGCGGTAGGCGAATACGAGCAGGCCAGCCGTGTGTACCGCAACCTCGCCAAAGTGAATCCAGGAAGCGCGCTGGCCCGTGAGCGCCTGGCGACACTAAAAGAGCTAAGAAGCAAGTAAAGAGAGAAATTGCAGCAAGGAAGTTGCAACTTCTCTGCTGCAATTAACATTATCTAGTTAAAGGCGACAACTTATTATCCATTTTGCTGCGTGCAGCACGCTCTAGCTCCACCTTCTTACGTTCCTCGTGACGTCGTATGCGGCGTATCTCTGCCACTTTGCGCCAGGCGTTGTAGATCAGGGGACGGTAGACATAATCTTGCGTAGGCATATTCAGGCGTGAGAAGCCACCAAAGCCCTTTTTATACTCATAGACGCCCCACATCTCTTCGCCCGGCTCTAGAATCTCTGGAATGGCACGAAAGTCGAGGTAGCTGCAGCCTCGCTCCTTCGCCCACAAGATACAGCGGTATTGTAGTAGATACGTAGGCTTCAGGTTGCGCTTCGAATTGGAGGAAGCTCCAAACATATCCCAGCACCAGTCACCAAAGCGAATAAGCATCTTGGCGGCAATAGCCTCACCCTCGTGCTCTGCCAGATAGAGCACAGCGTTTCCCTCTGGCCGAAAGTGACGCAGAATTTCCCGATGATACTCCTTGCTATGAATGAAGAAGTCATCGCGCTCACTAGTGATCTTGAGCAATTCGTAGTAGGTATCAAAATCAGCTTCACTTGTTGCTTCGCGAATAACGACGCCCTTGCGCTCAGCCGAGCGTACATTCTGTCGCCATGTCATCTTGAAATTGGCAAGCAACTGTTCAGCGCTAGGACGGATATTGAGTACCCAACTGCGCCGTGCATGCATTGCCGCAGGATTGGTACGAAAATCGAGCCGAGCATAGGCTGTGAGCCATTTTTCCATGTATGGCTCATCATCGGCGATATTCGGTTCGAGACGTAATACCACAGCACGCTCTTTACGCGCAATCGTGTGGGCATGCTCAATCAGTGCTGTCAATGCTGCTGCGTCAGGCCGCTCAACAATGGGACCGCGTCTACTATAGAGCCAGTCAAAGTGTAGCCCAGGCAGCATGGCAGGTAGGGCTACAGCGTTCACTGTGAGCATCATCGCTCCGGTCAACCTCCCATCCTCCAACGCTCCCAGACGATAGATGCGTCCACCCAGATATTGATGCAGTTCACCCCATTCATATGATTGCAATAGATGACCATGAGGTTGGCTGATGAGAAATGTATTCCATTGCTCGCGGTCGGTGATTTCTTGAATAGTCATAATAATAATCAGGAGAAGAACGTTAATTGGGCAAGGGATTATGAAATATGAAGCCGATGGGGAGATTCGAACTCCCGGCCAGCGGTTTACAAAACCGCTGCTCTACCACTGAGCTACATCGGCATAGAAAGTACATCTCGCGTCAACACTATACCACAACTGTCAAGAGGGATGAACAGTGAAAAAAGAGCCGATTTCTGCGTCTATCTAAGTAGTGGTACTCAGGCAAAACTAATGAAGTCATAATAATCGAGCGAAACCTTCTTCTTGTATGCAGCGTGGTGTATATACGTATTGCATTTACCGTATGAAGACCGAGCAAGCCTCGTAGGAGTCATAGTCCTTATGCAGGAGCTTGGAGGCTATCCCCCAAAACTCCACCTCCTCAACGGGATTTAGTATCACCTGGAGTAGTAGCTATGGCATATAATAATTCTCACGCTTCTGTGAAGGAGCGTACAACCCATAAAACAATTCTCGTGGTGGAGGATGACAATAGTATAGGGGATCTTTTGGTCGATGTGCTTTCGCAAGAGACACCCTATAAAGCAGTACTAGTTAGCGATGGCTTTCAGGCATTGAAGGCAGTTACTACTATGAAGCCAAGTCTATTCATTACTGATTATCAGTTGCCATATATGGATGGTATAGAGTTATATGATAGATTACGGGCGAAAAAAGAATTAGAAGATGTGCCTGTTCTCCTTATAAGCGCTTACCTGCCGATACGGGAAATTCAGAAGCGCAAACTCACCAGTATGAGTAAACCATTTGAGTTGGATGACCTTTTAGATACAGTTGAAAGGCTTCTGGCATAAAGCACCTTATTACGCTATCCTCTGCGATGCCAGTCGGTTAACTGTTGGTAGGCATGGGCGATACGCAAAACCGT
>JAFATZ010000388.1 GCA_019243675.1 Ktedonobacteraceae bacterium
CGAGGAATGAGCAGCAGGCCAAAGACGACGACGAAGAGCAAGCCTACCCATTGACTGAGAACGACGAGCCGTGGTTTGCCTACAACATACATGGTAGCTTGATGAATAGTCGTCCCGAGTACACGTATCAGCAGATTAAAGAAGAGAAAAATGGCCAGTAGCGGCCCCACAGCATCAAAGTTGCTGCCATAGAGCATATGTACAATGTTGGGCGCATTGAAGAGGCAGAATACCAGTACGGGAGCCATCAATAGGGTCTCTATTTTGATTAGCGACCTCCATGAGAGAGCGAGACGCTCGTAATTGTCTCCGATAAAAGCGGCTGCCAGTGCGGCACCCCCGACACCGGCAAAGCCAGCAACTAACAGGGTGTTGGCTGAATCTGCCAACTGAAATGACAGGTTGAAGTAGCCTATTTGTACGAGCGAGATGGCTGCATAGCTCAATAAGATAATGGAAGCCTGTTTGAGTAGCGCCCCCGTTGCCAGATTGGTGAGCCATGCAGAGATACTGAGCCTTATTACAGGAGCGAGAGGTTGTTTGTAGGTTGCACCCCGTGTGAAAATAAATGGTGCCAGCCAGAGGAGAAATGCGCTGGCGCTCAGCAGTGAGCTGATAGCCAACAGCCACAGCATGCCATCAACTCCCCAGCCAAGCTGTAACACCACAAAGCCAAGCGCCAGCACTGCTACCTGTGACAAGCCACTGATAATGAGCACCAGACGCATGCGCATAAGAGCTGCACATAACGCGGTCAGTAGGTTACTGATGCCACTGCCCGCTATATAGAGAGCGATGGGTGCAATATGAGCTAGCAGCTTTGGGTCGCGTAGGCCGGAGGCAAATGCTGTTGTGCCCTTGATGGGAAGGTTGCCAATAGCAGTGGCCAGCAAGGGTATGCCGAAGAAGAGAGCACTAGCAAAAAACAGTAATAGTACAACGCGTATCACCAGGAGCTTGCGTATGAGCAGGGCTGCTGCCGCTGTGCCGTGCTCGACAAGCACACGGGGCACATAGACCGTTGTGGCATCCTCCAATCCCAGCGCAGTGATGTAGAGAAGGGTATTATAGGCTGTCAAAGCTACAGCAAAGACGCCATATTGCTCTGGGGACACTGTGTGGGTGATGATAAGCACGAGAAAGAACCACGAGACGAAGAACCATAGCCCATAGATCTGATTGAGCAGGTAGCTATTGGGAGCACGTTTCAATAAATCTTGCGCTTTGACAGCCCCAAATGCTGCTTCTGACTCAGGTAGAGATAGGGTAATAGCATCCTTGTCAGTCGCTCTGGCTTCTTTCACATGCTCTCCTCCATGCCTATAGTTATTTAAACGGATGTTCTGCCTCGTAGGCTCGATACATCGGGTTCCTACCGTAATGTACTACATTGTCCAGCGTACTTTTACAAAGAAACGGCCTAGCCAACCAATTGCTCCCAAGGCGGCAAATAGTTCTAGTACGCTCACATTCGCCGCGATATGGTCGGCAGAGACAAGATAGAATGGGCCGACTTTGAAAGTTGCGGCTGTGAGGAACAGACCCAGACCGATCCATGCTGGTATTGTGGCATAGAGAAGCGCTTTTTGCCAACTACGGCAGAGAAAGCCGATAGCGGTAGGTGTCAGGTAGAGTAATGCCGTGATCACTGGTGCGATTGCTGGAGGAAAGGGTCCATCTAGCGCCGCGCTGGCTGATTGTGGCAGTAGACGTGTCCATAACTGGGCAGGGACAAGTGCTAGTGATACAAGTCCTGTTTCCATGGCAACCATACCGAGCAGTAGCAGATCAAATTTTTTTTGTCGCGCTGATGATGGTGAATGCAACATCTTCTTGCCCTTCTTGAATTTTTTACTGTGCTGGCAGAGAGAGCAGTCCCATAGCGTATTTCATCATCAGGATACGCCTCACTGAATCATCGATAGTTTGTTGAGTAATATCCCCAGCTTCCAAAGCCTGTTTGATACCCCCGATCATCGTTGCCATTTCGCTGGGAGTACTAGCTCCCATTATGAGGTCTGAGCCTGCCTCGACAGCCATAGCCGCAGCCTGTGCCTCGGTATAATAAGCAGTAATGCCCTCCATAGTCAAGCTGTCGGTCATAATGACCCCCTGAAACCCTAGTTCGTCGCGCAGAATGTGTTTCACCACTTGGGGTGAAAGTGAAGATGGTTTTGTATCATCAAGGGCGGTGACGACTTCGTGCGTCACCATAATCGCATGTACGCTGCCTTGTTGGATCAATACCTGGTATGGAGCCCAGTCGATGCTCTCCAGGCCGCTAAGCGAACGCGACAGCACTGGCACACCATTGTGCGGGTCAACTGCTACATCCCCCAATCCTGGAAAATGCTTGAGCGTGCCGAGCACCTTCCCACTCTGCTGTAAGCCTTGCAGATAAGCCCCTGCCATTTTGGTTACCAAGTCCACACTATTTCCATACGTACGTGTCGCAAGCTGTGCGTTATAGACGCTTGTCACATCCACTACTGGCGCTAGGTTGAGGTTGATACCGTAAGATGAGAGGTCCTGTGCATCCCTGACGCCCGCTTCCATCGCCTGCGTGGGATCGTTCGTGTTTCCAATGCTGGCAGCAGAGGGGCGAGACCCGTCCAGTGCAGCGAGACGATCCACTGCCCCACCTTCCTGGTCAGTGGCCACAACAAGGGGAATAGTACTATCGTTCTGCATCTCTTGAACGAGACCCTTTAGTTGCGTCTTGTCAACGATGTTGTTGTTTGCCGAGGAAAGAAGCACAGCCCCCGCGTTATACTGGCTGAGCATGGTAGTGAGTTCAAACGAAGACGAAGGGCCGAGAAATTGTACGATCATCATCTGGCCCAATTTCTGGTTGAGCGTCATGTTTTGTAATATCAGGTTAATATACTGCTGCGGGGTAAGTTTTCCTGATCTCGTATGAGATGATGACCCAAGCTGTGTGAGCAAACCCTGATCACCTAAGCCTGGCGAGTGCCCCAGTACATATGCCCATCCTTGACCGCCGAGAAATTGCTCATGCCCTGCTGAAGTAGCCTGTACCACCAGGGCAAGGAGAAGACCTGCCAGCAGAATGGCCTTGCTCCACGTCATCTTCTGTGGCACTTCAAGCCGATGCGTTTCCTGTAGCTCAACAGAGGAGGTATGTTCAAGCTTCGTCGCGTTGATTAGTACTGTAGGCATGACGCCAAGATCAACACTGCTGCTCTGAGCGTGCTGCTGCATAGCAAACTCGCCAAGCGGCGCATTTGTCACGACCACTGTTTTAACTGTCTCAAGCGTCTCTATAGGTGTCTCTATAATACTTTGCGTTTTAATAGTATTGCTTGCTTCTATAAATTTTCTTGCCAATGGACGTGCCTGAGATGGTAGGTCGCTTCTATAGCCTTGCTGCGCGGCTTGGGCATCCTTATGGTTATCAGGTGTATCTTCAGTAGACCAGAGGCTAGTGGAGTCCAAAGCATAAGCCCTTTCAAGAAGAAAAAAGTTTGTACTAGCTATAATAGAAGTTATAGAATTAATAGCTCTCTATTACGAACGTCCTATATGAGGAAGTTGTAACTGACTTCTCTATGAAAATCAACCTGTGGCCTATTACGCCTACTAGTAAAGCACATTCTCGGGCAAAATGCTATACTCAGCTTTTCTTGCAGGGCTTCGCTTGTTCCCGCTTGATAAGTACTGTATACTATTGCCAGGGCTTTTCAGGAAAGGCTATTAACCGCGATGAAACAGGAGCGGCAACTAGAAACCCCTAATGTGAAAAAGAACATGCTATCTCACATCAAATTATCATCATCCCTCATCTCCGCTGTACTAGTAGGGTGTGTGAGTACACTACTGCTCACCGTTTTGCAGGTGTGCGTACTTTGGTTGCTCAATCCGCTCCATTTTGCAGGCAGCACAAGTGAGATCCTCGTGTCCGTACTTGTCCTGCCCTGGCATGTACCTCTGCTGTTGCTCGTTCCGCTTCTTGAAATCTTGGTTGTGGCTGTGATAGTGTTGCTAGTAGCTGAGCCGCTAGCTGTGGCCAGATATCTACATATGGTGCGCGCGACACAAAAGAGTGCTTACCAGACGTATATGCCCCTCACAACTATGCACGTGGAAACACGAGGTAGTGTGCCAGTAGAGCCTCAAGATACGACCACTCCTCTCCCTTATACGGAACAAGCGGTTGCTCTCCCTAAGCTGATACAGCAGCACAGTACACATCAGTTCATTTTGGGAGATGCTGGAGCAGGCAAAACTCTGGCGCTGCGTGTGTACCAATACCTGATGGCACAACGCTCCTCAGAGAAGATTCCTGTGTACGTCCCGTTGCAGCAGTACGGTCTCTTTCTGGAGGAGAATGCTGTCTCCTTTGAGAACCGTACATCTGAGGTGTCACTGCTTGATTTTCTCGTACATCACGATGTGCCAGGTGTCTCTCGTCTACGCCCATACCTACGGCGTCTAGCGCAACAAGGGCGTCTGCTGCTTCTCTGCGATGGCTTCAATCAAGTGGGCCACGAGTATATGCAGCGCGTAGGTGAGGAAATCGTGCAAATGATGCGAACATCGGGGAACCGACTAGCAGTGACATGCCGTACGATAGATTACCGTGAGCAGCAGAGCTTTGTGAGTATGGTAGAGGATGGGGATGCAGCGCTAGTTGTCATACATGCGTTGCAATTCGACCAGATCGGTCAGTTTGTCGAGCAGTATGTTGAACGGCAAGATCAGGATTGGCACTACACCGCTGGGCAGGTTATGCAGGTAATTGAGCGTACCCGCCTGCGCTACTACTGCACGAACCCGCTGCTACTGTCTACTCTGCTGGACCTTGTTGATAATGTTGGTATTGAGCAAGGCAAACAGCTTGACACGCGTGGTCGCTTGCTACGTGCATCGGTAGGGGGCCGATTTATCATGCCCACTGAGGATGAGATCACGCCTTCTACTGAGGATGAGATCATTCATCTGCTCAGCCAGGTTGCCTGTGCTGCACGCTGGTCTAGTGAAGCGAGCGCCATACAACTGACTACAACGGCTGCAAGTCCGTCAGAGCAAGGAGCTTTCAGCTTTGATGAACTAGCTGATGCATTGCACCATTGGCTAGCTGAACATCCCGCTCAAGCGCCTGTTGTCGTTGAAGGGGGCACTCAAGCCGAAAGCACTAGCTATAAGGATGCCGAGCACCTGTTGCTGTTTGCTTCAAGCCGTGGTTTGATTGAGATCAGTTCCGATGGTGTGTTGAGCTTTCCTCAAGAGTTGATAGCTTCTTACTTTGTTGCCGAGTATTTCTGTGAAGTAGAGTATGTAACCTCATCTCTATCTATACGCAAAGAGTTGCTGGCCGATGTGGAGCGTTGGAGTGAACCGATTGCGCTGTGGGCTGGCCTGCTAGATGACCCGTTGCCGTTGGCCGAACTCTTCGCCAAGTTTGGGCAGACTCATCCAGAATATCGTGTGCAAGCTCTCGCGTTGAGCCTGATCTGCGTCGGTGTGGCATGGACACCACCGCCACCGCATATGGCAAGGGCAAGTAATATTCTAGATATTGGCTACCCTGACGGTAGCAATCTACTCGTCTTGCCACCGGATATCACCGAACCACTCACATTGGCGATACGCGAGAAGGCTGTATGTGAAGAATTTGCCCGTGCTGTCACTCGTTGCGCTGCCGAAGGAGGACAGGAAATCTATTATTCCCTGCTTCCTCTGCTGATGGTCGAGGGCGTGGAGGAGTTTTTTGTCTTGCTCGATCCGACTGTCGTACTCGACCTCCTCTTTGCACATTTACAAGATAGCGTTGATAGCATTGCCTATGAGGCGCAGGTCAAGCGTCTCGTCCAAGTGTTGGGCCGCTTTGGGGATGCCGTAGTGGAGCGGGCCGTAGAGCTGAGTCTGCCGACTGCTCAACGCTCTACACGCTTGCGTGCTGCCGCTGTCAATATCCTCGGCGGTACCCATACTGCCCGTGCGCTCGCACCCTTGATTGCCCGCCTGAGCGATACAGAGTCATTTATCGTCAAGCGTGCGGTGAACGCATTAACCCGTCTAGGGCCTGGGCTTGCACTATCAGGTGTCCTGCAAGAGGTGGAAAATCCCTCTATACAGGTGTGTCGTGCTGCTCTTACGATCCTGGGCCGCTTCTTAGACGAGCGAGAGCAAGTCACAATGACACAGTATCAGGCTGTGTTAGAAAAGGTTGTTTTGCTGCTTACTAGCAGTTACAAAGCAGAGCTAGAACTGCAACAACAGGCGCAGGAGATTTTTGTACGACAATGCACTCTCCCTCATCAGGAAGACCGCTGTGAGAAGGTGGTAGAAATTCTACTGCGCTCTCTGCTTTCACAGGATGAGGTCGCTGTACGTAACGTGACGCAGACATTACAAGAGATCGGCACAGCGGCTACTCCTCACCTCATTGAGCTGATGAAGCAGTATCAGGCCGACAACGCCATATGTAGCCGTGTGATAGAGATACTAAAAGCCGTACGTGATCTGCGTGCGTTGCCGCACCTCTTACGCCTGATTGATGATCCTTCACCAGTGCTGCAAAAACTGGTAGCGAGCGCACTGCTTGTCTATGCCCCCGACTGCATTATCGATTTGATAGCGTTGGTGCTCTCCAGCCCAAGTGAGATGAGCGCCGATAGGGCTGCACATATCTTGGGGGATATGGGCGAGCAAGTGGTGATGCCTATCGCCACTGCGCTGTCTCACATCGTACCAGAGCGCACACGTCTCTTGGTGCAGACACTGGAACGCGTAGGCGACCAGCGCTCCATTCCGGTGCTCATTGAGCTGCTGCAGATGTCGCAAGTAGAGCCACTGCTCACTATCGCTATAGTGCGTGCGTTGAGCCAGTTCCCCGAACAGCGCGTGGTATCCGCATTGTTGCCCGTGCTAGCACAGAATAATGCCCAAGTGTACGAAGAGGCTATCAATGCCCTCGGCCAATTGGGAGAGGTAGCTCTTGATAGTCTGCTTGCGGCGCTGGACGTGCAGCAGGAAACGGTGGTAACGCAGCGTGTGCGCCGTGCTCTGCTTGGCATGCAGCCTTTCCCCGCTGAACGTCTCATCCAAGTTCTTGCCAAGGGTAGCGATGCACAGGCGCAACAAATCGTGTTTGTCTTAAGGATGCAGGGAGCTGATGCTGCACACGTGCTGGTAAGACACTTACTAGATAGAAATGCGCGTGTGCGCGGCTACGTGTATGAGACGCTTGAGGGGATGACAGGAGACGTGGTGGTGCCTGCTTTGCTTGAGGTGTTACGACAGCCCGAACTCTCACAGGCTGCTGCGCCACTGCTGCTCACCTATCCAGATGCCGCTGTCTTGCCACTGGTAGACTTGCTTGGGGAACAAGATCGTGGTAATGCTGCCGCTACTATCCTGCCGCAATTCGGTCCACAGATACTCAGGTCGTTGCTGGCAGGACTCGATGACCTGCGTACTCTTGCACAACAGCGTACACGTACTATTATGGTAACGCTGGTACAGCAGAGCAATAATGAGCAGGAGATCGTGCGCGAGATAGTGCATCTTTTCCATCCGTCACCGCCCCTGCGTGCCCACCACGCACTGCTGGAATTGCTCACTAACGAACTTGCTGATTGGAGTATGCTCGCCTTGCGCGAGGCCCTAGCTGATGTGCATCTCATCAAAGACGTGTCTGAGGCATTCAAGCGCCTGTCGCACAAGGTAGCGCTGCAAGGTACTGTCTTTGACCAACTCCTGGAGGATCTGTTCAGCGAGGAGCGCAGGCGCGGAGTCGAAGAAGCCTGCATTAAAATTGGTGCTCCCATTGTGCCTCGCGTAGGTGAGCTGATTACTCACCCTCATGCTGCCATAGCAGATGCAGCAAAATACATCCTGGTCAAAATTGGCGTACCTGCACTTGCTTTCATCTGGTCTGCACACAGCGATACGAGTAATCGTGCGCGGCGTGAGGCTGCACAAGACGTGTTTCGTAACATGCCAACCGATGTCATCAGAGACGAACTGATCGACTTGTTAATGAGTGAGAAGCTAGAGCATATCACTATGGCCACTACACTCCTGTTGGAGCGTATTTACGATGATACCGTCCAATCGTATGCCGATCGTGAGATGATTCCAGAATTGATAGAGTACGTACAGACACATGGTGCGCAGGAGACAAATTTGCGTATCATCGCCCTGCTCTTGCTGTTGGGCGAGCACACCATCCTCGATCATCTCATCCAGGCATTAGACGACTTTCCGCTGCAGCGCAAACAGTTTCTACATATCTTCCTGCTCTTGGGCCAGGAGTCTCAGGAAGTCTTGCTTGAGGTGTTTAAGGACCCCACAATCACAACCGATCTGCGTGCAGAGATCGCTACTGTGCTGGGTATGATGACGGCTCCCGAAGTTGTTGTGGATTACGCCCAGAATGTGAGCACATATGGCCTATCGGCTACACGCACAAGCCCGCTCTTCCCCGAGCAACTGGCCATATCTCTGCGTGCTCTAGGTGGCCTACTTGCTGGCGGCTCTTGGAATATCGACACACTACAACAATTAAGCACTGCTAGTAAGGAAGGTAGTCCCAGTCGCGAACTCTTCAATGTGCTGCTGGGCATGCGCTATGAGCCACAATTGGCAAAACTGCGCAACGAATTGCAAGAAACGCAAGACACGTATAAAAAAGAAGTGCTCTCCTTTACTGCCCGTATTATTAGTGACCAGCAACGTATACAAAACCTGGAAGAAGAGCTTGAGCATCTACGCCACGAGCATGGCTTACGCAGTGACCAACTGCAGCAGGCGACACAAGAGAAAGAGAAGCTACGCAGCCATATAGACCGCGTAACAAAAGACCACGATATGCTGCGCAGGGATCTTGATCGATCAATCAAGGAGCGGGATTCTCTAGAGGATCAGCTCTCACGTGCCAAACGCGATAGCCAAACTCTACGCTCTCAGCTTGAGCAGTTGAAACGTCAGTTGAATACCATAGGCGATACGAAGTGACCCATAACCTAACTCGACTGAAACAACTTCTCTATCTCTCTTACCGTAACCTCCCATGCTTTTGACGTAGCATCAATCAAGGCAAAATGATCTGTGTCGGGTAGTTCGATAAGTGTTATCTGATCTTCGTCTGCCATTGCCTTGCCCTCGTATGCTTGGCTCAGTTCAAGCGGGACAATCGTGTCCCATGAGCCGTGAATAAGTACCTGTGGTACGCCCAGCGGCAGCAGAGCAGCAGGAGAGGCGGCTGCATAGCGTTCGGGAACCTGGGAGGGACTGCCTCCCAGCAGTGCTCTCACGGCATTGTTTCCTAGCCTGAGTCGCCAACCGTGTTCCAGATCGACAACTCCGGCTTGGCTCACAACTCCTGCCAGTGCGAGCGGCGTGCCAGTAGTTGCTAGCGGGCTATCGCTCGGCAACCGCGAACGAGCAGCCAACCACAATGCTAGATGGCCGCCAGCGGAATGTCCGAGCGTCACGACTCTCCCTAGATCAAGGGCATACGTAGAGGCTATCGTTTGCAGGTAGTCAGTGGCAGCCGCAACATCAAGAAGCGTATTGGGCCAGCCTCCACCGCTATCACCCACACGCCGATATTCGATATTCCAGGCGGCAATACCGCGCCGAGCTAGGTCTATGGCCAAGCCAGTCATCAGCGAGAGTCTATACTGTGTATGCCAAAATCCACCGTGAATGAGAACAACGATAGGAGACGGCTGAGACGTTTCGGGTAGGTACAATTCACCGAACTGTTGCGTTGCTGGCCCATATGCCAGACGCAAAGCTTTGTGAGTGTTTGCAGAAAAGCCTGCAAATTGCTTGATGCGCTCAAAAAACTGCATGTGGTCCTTTTTGAGAGAGATTGCCGTCAAATGAGCAGCATCGTTTGACTCAGCGCTTGACGAACAAGTCTTGCAGCTTCACCACTTTGGCTTCATGAGTCCACACTGTTCGCGCCAGCTTATACACCTCGCACGCCTC
>JAFATZ010000408.1 GCA_019243675.1 Ktedonobacteraceae bacterium
GATAAAACCGTCGTCGTAGATGCCGTAGCTGGCCAATGTGACGTAGATAGTGGCTATCTGCGACAGAGTTGACTTGGGGCGCTCATCGTGCAGAGTAGCGGAAAAGTCGGCAATATACTGTGCGAACAATTCTGGCAACGGCGGGAGAGGTTGTCCGTTGAGTAGCTCTAGCGCCCGCTGCTTCATACGTTGATAGGCGCTCTGTTTCGCTGAGACGATGCGTGGCGCAGCCACCATCTCAGCGAAAGTTCCATTGTTATCTAGAGATACGTTCGAATCATTCGAAGAATCGCTTTTCTTGTCTAGTTCTTCTTGATTCGCTTCTTCTTTGGGTGACACTTCTGCCGACGATTGTGCTGTCAAAACTGTCGTAGTGGCAAGAGGAAAGGTGGAAGTGTCTAGTGTAAGAATTTTTTCAAACAATGGTGAGAAGTCATAATATAATGATTGGTAATCTGGACAGCATGAGTATTGTAGCGTGGTACGACGCAAAGGAAGCCTTTTTCTGTCATACGTTTGAGGTAGCGCTGCACCTGACGCGTACCTTTGCCCATTGTGCGTGCAATGGTCTCGACGCTAGGCCAGGGCAGATGGTCGGCTTCGTACCAGTAGGACCAGATGATATCCATCAAAAAATACTCGGTGGGTGTCATATTTGCCTGACGACAGTTGCGTTTGATGCGCTTGGGCATAGCATCAAAGCCCTCGCGTAAGAGTTCCTCGCCAAACTTGGCGATCAAGCGGCGTTGTACCGACTCCGATAGGGGAGCCGATGCCATGCGCTCGTCTTTGCTCTGTTCGAGAGACGTTATTTCATGTACTATAGGTGCCACCATACATCTCCATTTTTCTATGTGCTTTGTGTACAGCACAATTTCTCAAGGGTGGGTGCAATGTGCTCTCCCCTATTTACAGTATGCTGATGGCGGCAAATAGATTCTGATCTATGAAGAGCAATGACAAGGGCCGTGGGTGTGCTCGACAACACCCACGGCCCTTGTCATTGCTTGTTTAATCCGAAGGTAGGTCACTCGGAGGAATGCTTTTACTCGTGGCATATGAGTTGGGCCACTCGGCTACGAAGGTCTGTGGCGTGGGATTCACTTCTTCACGATGGTAGGAGCCGCTAGCATCGGTATTCATGCCAGGATAGTGGGGGCCATAGTTGTAGTGACCTGTTTCCGCTGGCGAGAGCGGACCCCGCGAGTACTGGGGCATGCCACTAACGATGGGCACACCGTAGCTGGGTACTTCGTCGTACAGGTCATCGGGCAGGCTATTGTAGCCCTTATCGACTAGCTCCTGGTCGCTAAGAGAGAGCACGACAAGCCTCTTCTGAGGGATGTTCTTAGCAATGCTCTGGGGAACGTAGTACGTTTTGGAGAACAAGCCGCCATCAACGAGTATATACCGTTTGAAGCGGGCCTGCACTTTGCCAATCGAGAAACCGTCTTTGTCAATCACTTCTTGTCCGACAGCGAACGTTGATTGATCAATCGCTACGCGCCGAAGTTTTTCTTTGAGTGGAGCCATTGGGTCTTCGAGTGCCCATGCCACGATACTGATGAGCACAAAGGGGGCACCGACGATAGTCAGCCAAGGGTTGTCGGGGAAAAATAGCACACCACTCATAGTGACCACGACTGCTACGCTTAAAATAATGGGCCAAAAACTAGGATTAGGCAAATGAACATGATGTTCGTCTTCCGCCTTTGCCTCTGCCACATCTTGAGCGCTGACGACTGTTGAAGTGTTATTGTGAAGAGAACTATCCATAAGCTCGCGCTTTCCTCATTGATGAAAATTATTGCTATCTATGCTATCATAAAGCATACCAAATATGCGAGATTCGTGCAAGCAGAAAGAAGTGAAGCTTTATGAATGTTGCTCCTCCTTCTCAGGAAAAGTTTCCCTCACATGCGGCATTCTATAACTGGCTAGGCAGTCGTAGTCCATTTTTCCGTCTGATGGAGCCACTGCGCAGAGAAACGACTGGTCAAGCGTATGGTCTCGTGCTGGAAGTTGGTGTGGGAACGGGACTCAACTTCCCTTTTTATGTTCCAGGTCAGGTTGAGCGTGTCGAAGCCGTTGACCCCGATAGTGCCATGCTAGTATATGCAGGCCGTAACCAGGAGAAGGCATTAGTTCCTATTACGCTCACCCAGGCGTCGGCTGAAGCCCTGCCTTTTGCTGACCAGACGTTTGATAGCGCGGTAGTGACACTAGTATTCTGCTCGGTCACAGATCCAATGCGTGGGTTGCAAGAGATTCAGCGCGTCTTGAAACCAGGAGGAACCTTGCTGCTGTTCGAGCATGTGCGTGCCCACGGAGCGATGGCTGCACGCTTGCAAGATGCACTTGTGCCACTGACAACTCGTTTGTGTGGCAATTGTCATTGGAACCGCGACACGTTGCAGACAGTGAAGGCGGCAGGCTTTCACATCACACGCCTACGAGAGTTGGCAGGGGTCATGCATCCTATTATTGTGGTGCAGGCAACGCGTGTCTATTTTCAGAGTGGATAGCTATTAGGTGTATACGTTGTGATATGGTTTCCATCAAAGTTCACGCCTCACATCTCGCACTGCATCAACTGCACTCACATCGTTTTGCCAGTGTTTTCCTATTTCGTGTGCCAATTCCCGCAGGTCAGACCAAGCACGACTCGTTTCTTTCTTCTGCGTATATTGTTGCAGTCGGAGTGTTGGTACCAAATGTGCTATCACTTCTCCGTCGTCGGTTACCTCGATGGTTTCTCCTT
>JAFATZ010000471.1 GCA_019243675.1 Ktedonobacteraceae bacterium
TGCCCTTCGACCTTTTCGGCATAATGTACGTAGCCATGCGCTGACTCAGGGGCCAGCATCGGGCAACCACTCCCAAGAGAGTTCGGGTAGTAGCTGGCTTGCCCTTGATTGATCGTATGCTGCTGGTATCCATCGCGCTGGTTATTATGCACGGGGGCCAGTGGGCGGTTAATCGGTATCTGTGCGAAGTTCGGGCCGCCCAGGCGGATCAACTGTGTGTCGAGATACGAGAAAAGGCGACCTTGTAAGAGTGGGTCGTTGCTGACATCGATGCCAGGGACGACGTGCCCAGGGTGGAAAGCGACTTGCTCCGTCTCGGCAAAGAAGTTGTCAGGGTTGCGGTTCAGCGTCATCTTGCCGATGCGCCGTACTGGGACCAGTTCCTCTGGTAGAATCTTGGTTGCATCTAGCAAATCGAAGGCGAAGGCGAACTCGTCAGACTCGTCAATGATCTGCACGCCAAGTTCGAACTCGGGATAATCCCCCATCTTGATGGCCTCCCACAAGTCGCGCCGCAGCCAATCGGGGTCTTGACCCGCCATCTTCTGCGATTCATCCCATGTGAGCGAGTGCATTCCCAACAGCGGCTTCCAGTGGAACTTGACGAAGCACGCCTTGCCCTGCTCATTGACGAAGCGGAAACTGTGAATGCCAAAGCCTTCCATCATACGGAAGCTGCGGGGAAGGGCTCGGTCTGAGAGCAGCCACATGACCATGTGTGTCGCTTCGGGTAGCAGCGAGAAGAAGTCCCAGGCAGTGTCGTGAGCCGTCGCGGCTTGTGGTATTTCGTTGGGTGGTTCCGGCTTGACTGCGTGTACCAAATCGGGGAACTTAATCGCGTCTTGGATGAAAAAAATTGGTATGTTGTTGCCCACCAGGTCGAAGACACCGTCCGAGGTGTAGAATTTCGTTGCAAAGCCGCGTACATCGCGTACCGTATCGGCTGAGCCACGGGAGCCAACCACAGTCGAGAAGCGCACGAATACGGGAGTTTTTAGCGCTGGGTTCTGCAGGAAGCTGGCTTTGGTGTACGCGGCCATCGATTCGTACACTTGGAAGTAGCCGTGCGCACCAGCTCCGCGAGCGTGAACAACGCGCTCTGGAATGCGCTCGTGGTCGAAATGCATGATTTTTTCACGGAAGTGGAAATCCTCCATCAGCGTGGGTCCGCGCTCCCCTGCTTTGAGGGAGTCGTCTGTGTGGGTAATACGCACCCCCTGGTTAGTGGTAAGATACTGGCCCTCGGCACCTTCACGATTAGGGTCTAGGTTCTGCTGCTTACTCTGTTCATCTATAGAATTGGAATCGGTCATCATAGTATCTCCTTTCAACCTGAACATATATGTTTCAGCTTTAACTATCAGTAACACGTTTGTTTTTCTGTCAGAGATGCACAACGTAGATAATGAACTTTTAACCTATCACTATTGATAAACTTTCAACTTTGGTGTACACTCAGAAAAACGTGAAACACACAACCAACACAGCGATCACTTCAGAACAGGGCCATAGTACACGCCAGCGCGGCCGTGTGCGCTTCTTTGTCTAGTAAGGAATGCTGACCCATGTTGTATCGTGAGTACGCTCAGGGACGTATCGCCATCACCCAACCGACACACGCCTGGGTCTCAGGCCAATTAGCCCGCGCCTGGGGCAATGAGCGCTTTGGTGTCGTGACTCCGTGGGAAGAGGTGTGCCTGGGTGCCGAACAACATGATGTAGGCCACACCTTGTGGGAGCAAGAACCCACACTCAATCCGCAGACGGGCCTTCCTTATAGCTTTCTTGATATGCCTAGGCAAGTGCATATTCAGCTCTGGTCCTCGGCGGGTCGTCTGGCTCTCGCACAAGGTCGCTATGCCGCGCTCCTGGTCTCGCTGCACGGCACCGGACTTTACGAGCGCTACGATCTAAGCAGAGATACAACAGAAGAGGTCCGTGTTGTCCAGGACTATCTGGTACGAGAGCGTGCATTTCAGCAAGAGTTACTCACGAGTCTGCGTGCCGACCCTCATTATGGACCATTTGCCACCGACGAGATGGTAGAGCGTAACCGTCAGCTCGTTCGCACTTGGGACGCACTCTCCCTAGCCATTTGCTTCGGTCAGCACACAGGGTCAGTGCAGCGGGTTCCCATGGACACGGGTACTACGAGCCTCACACTTACCGCCCATGCTGATGACTGCACTCAACTACTCGTCGCACCCTGGCCGTTTCATCAGTCGCAGGTCACACTCGTATATGAAGGCCATTATGTGGCAGAGATATTCTCCGACGAGGCAACGATGCGTACTGCTTTCAAGCGTGCTCCCTGGATTACGTTGACCACGACACTCTTGGCTGAGTAAACTGACATGTGATGGGCACCGTGTAGCTCCTGTGCTACCTTGCCTTTCAGTCCCATCTTGTTGTAATATTGGTGGTGGCTAGTCATCCTCTGTGGATGTCGAGCTGAGTAGCCAGTACAATA
>JAFATZ010000057.1 GCA_019243675.1 Ktedonobacteraceae bacterium
TTTTTTAACTTAATACGGCTTATAGAGGTAAAAGCCGTTTCCGTAGCCGAAGCTACAGCACACAGTAGCAGGGCTACCAGCAGAATAGTAATTTGTAACCATGCTTCTGCATCAAATTGCGGAACACAAAAGTTCACACAGGAGGCTACACTAGCTAAGCCAGGGCCATCCATCGTTGTCATCACTCCTTATTGGCCGTCTTCTACTGAAGCGTGTTCTGGAGACTCAACCATACGCAAAAAACGTGCAGGTACACCTACAACCAACGCTCCAGGTGGAACGTCGTGGCGCACAACCGCCCCAGCACCCGTATGAGCGCGTTCACCCACAGTCACTGGAGCCACCAGCAGAGTGTCGCTGCCGATAAAGGCATGTGCTCCGATGGCCGTGTGATTCTTGCGTACTCCGTCATAGTTACAAGTGATCGTACCTGCGCCGATGTTGACATGTTCGCCGACAGTAGCATCGCCAAGGTAGGAAAAGTGATGCATATCTGTCTGCGTGCCGACATACGAGTTTTTGACTTCAGCGAAGTTGCCCATACGAACGCCATGAGCCAAGTGCGCCCCTGGCCGACAGTGACTAAAAGGACCTACAGTGACATCATCTTCAAGCACAGCTTCTTCGAGCATTGAGGTGCGCACAATACAGCCATCTCCCAGCACCGACTGCTCAATGACTGTGCCTGGGCCAAGGCGACAGTTCGTACCAATCGTCGTTTTGCCACTTATCATCGTACTGGGGAGAATAACGGTATCTCTGCCTATACGAACGTCGTCGTCAATATAAGTGGTGGCTGGATCAACGATGGTGACACCGCTGTACATGTGCCGCTCCAAGATACGGCGACGAAGCACCTGTTCAGAGGCGGCTAGTTGCACACGATCATTTACGCCAATGGTCTCGTCAATGGTTCCTTGTACAGTCATAATAGCGCGCCCCTGAGTACTGGCTATTGCTATCAGATCAGTCAAATAGTACTCGCCAGCGGAATTGCGCGGCAAAGCTTGTAGTGTGGGCCAGAGCCACTGCCGATCAAAACAGTATACGCCAGAGTTTATCTCATTGATGCGCTTCTGCTCTTCTGTTGCACGTCGCACCTCTACGATTTCTCGCACATGCCCACTCGCATCACGTACAACACGTCCAAAATCAGAAGGCTGCTGAGTGTAGGCAGTTAAGAACGTGATGGTCGCCTGTTGTGTAAGATGCTCACCTAGGACACGAGCAAGCGTTTCGCTCCTGATGAGAGGCATATCTCCATAGCAAACGAGCACGGTCTGCGGAACTGGATGTAATGCCTCAACCACTGCTTGCGCA
The DNA here is from genome assembly GCA_019243675.1 of Ktedonobacteraceae bacterium. GTDB lineage: Bacteria > Chloroflexota > Ktedonobacteria > Ktedonobacterales > Ktedonobacteraceae > JAFATZ01. Next base: position 1,321 of record JAFATZ010000057.1, read on the forward strand.
GCCAGCAACGCGTGCCCAGTACCCAACTGTTCGTCTTGAAGAGCATACAGACAGCGCTCAGCAAAGCCAGCTTCTATCTGAGCAGCGCCATGTCCAAGTACGACAACGGGTCGATGAGAAAAAGGACGTGTATCTAATGAGGGGAAGCTCAAAGGAAAGTCCTCAATAGCCTTGAGCACGTGAGCCAGCAAAGGCGCACCTGCCAATGGGTGAAGTACCTTTGGCAAAGCTGAACGCATCCGAGTACCCTTGCCAGCGGCAAGTACTACGGTCGCATATATATTCATCGCAAAAATTCTACACCTTTTTCAGTTGGCTCTTGCTTCAGGGGAAACCTACGCTAGCCGGAACTGACTATCATTTCCGTTACACCACGATTCCACCCATAACAGGCCAGTATGTTCACATAAAAAAGCTCGGGCGCCTGGACTCGAACCAGGGAAATGGCAGATCCAAAGTCTGCTGCCTTACCAACTTGGCTACGCCCGATCATAGTATGTTGCGATTATAACATGCTACCAAGATACTGACAAGATGCCTATTTTCCAGAAAATTACTATTCTTCGTCTCCACGCACATTTTTTTGATCTTCAAGGAAGTGCTCAAGGTCTTCTCGTTTAATAAGCCAATCGCGCCCAGCTTTCACCGCCGGTAACTTATGACGTGGCCGATTAATCCAATTTCTGATAGTGTCTTCAGAGAGTCCTAGAAGTTCCGCAGCGTCTTTCACCTTCAAATATTGCTTACTCATAGGGGTTAGCTCCCTTTTCTGGTGTTTTGCCCATTATATGAGCCAGTTTCCTTTCTCGTCAATAAGTAGACAAAATTTGCCCGAAAACCCTTGTAAATCCGGCAAATTATGGTTTATGCTTTGAATAACCCTATTGTTTCACCAAGATTTCTTATATCTTGGGTAAAATACCAATATAGTCTCAGTTTGTCAGAATTTACGCACAGAAAGGGAGAGAGCAGCATGGCTCCACAAACCACTGTACAACCCCGAACCTATGGCAACCCTGCGTTCGATCGTGGAGTGCGTCATGGTATTTCGTGGCATTTAACAGGAGATGAAGAGTATCGCCAGCAAAAGGCCCAGCTTATCGTCGATTTCATCCGTGACAATTTCTTAGAGCCACATACGGAGGGGTTTTTGGATGAAGACAGGCTGACAGACAATGCAGGTTTCCTGGTCGGCTGGATAGTGGGAGAGTACGTATGCAGCAAGGAGGAAACTGATGCCTCTTAAAGAACGGTACCAATCCGAGAAGTGGAAGGAATATCAGCGAACCTATCACCGCCGCTGGCACCAACGCCACAGAGAAAAGCGGCTTGCCAGGATATACGAGAGAAAAGCGGCTATCTACGAGTACGTCCAGAATATGAAAAGCCAACTGTGTTGTGCCGATTGCGGTGAGCGACATCCGGCGACATTGCAATTTCACCACCTGAACTCAGAGGACAAGGTGTTTAACATTAGTGATGCAGCCCGTCGCGGGACCAGCCTGGATAGGATCAAGAAAGAAATGCAGAAGTGCATCATCTTGTGCGCCAACTGCCACCTTATTCGGCACTACAACATGCGAAAAAAGAACCAGATCAATCCGGGGCTGGCGGGGGAGCTAGAAAAGCTCAACACTCTCCTGGCTGTTAGTCCAGAAGAGGAGGAAGCTTACAACATGCAGTTTAGCGATAGCGGTGACATGTAACAGGAAACCATCGAGCACTCCGAGCTTTTTATCATGTTAAATGGAGGAAACCGATGCCCTTCAAAGACAGAAGCCGATACCAATCCGAAGAGTGGAAGGAATATATGCGAAACTACCAGCATAGCTGGCACCAACGGAACAAGGAGAAGCGGCTTGCCAGAATCTACGAAAGAAAGGCTGCCATCTACGAGTATATTCAAGGCATTAAAAATCAACTACGCTGCGCAGATTGCGGTCAGCGACATCCAGCGACGTTACAGTTTCACCACTTAAACTCAGAGAACAAGACATTTACCATTGGTGATGCAGTCAATAGAGGATTTAGTCTCGACAGGATCAAGAAAGAAATCAGTAAATGCCTCGTCTTGTGCGCCAACTGCCATTTTAAACGACACTACAATATGCGAAATAAGAATCAGCCTAGCCCAGGCATTGCCGGGGAACTCGAAGAACTCAACACCATCCTGGCTGTCAGCGAAGAAGAGGAGGAGGCTTACAATATGCAGTTTGGGGAAAGCGGGGATTAGGCGCTGGAAGAAGTAAAGCAGATCCAAAGTCTGCTGCCTTACCGCTTGGCCACGCCCGATCATTCATCGGCCTACAGAACCACAGGCACGTAGCGATTATAACATGCTACTAGGATATTGACAAGATAGTGATGCATTGGAATTTTCCCAAAAATTACTTTTCCTCGTTCCTCCTAATTTTTCGCTCTTCCACAAACTTCTCAAAATCATCGACACGGACACGAAGAACATTCCCAAAGCGGTATGCATCCAATGAACCTTCACGAATATAGGTGCGTATTAAAAGGCCAAAGAATACAGCTAAAATGGGTGAGATTACTGAATGTGTTGTTCTGGCAAAATTAATTGAGTTTGGCTATAAGTGTCTCATTCCCTGGGGGCATGACCAACGCTATGATATTGCAATTAGAAGATACGCCCAAAGGTTCGATGCTGCTGCGCTTGCAACCAACGAGGAACAATCAACAAAAGGGTGTGAAGTGGGCGCAGGATTATGAGGTGGAATGAAAAAAAAGCCGGTGATGGGATTCGAACCCGCGACCGTCTCATTACGAATGAGATGCTCTACCCCTGAGCTACACCGGCCTGCCTCTTGGACACCACAAATTATAGCCGTAAGCCCCATCCCTTGTCAAGCTCTTTTTATGAAAGAGCTTTGCCATGTGAACAATGTCCAGTACCGCCCATCGCTCATCCAACTGACGCTGCTTGATGCCATTGCTTGATCTCCTCAAGTGCCTCTCGTGCAACATGCGGTACATTCTCCTTGTCGGATGAATAGGATAGAGGGAATCTCGCAGCAACTATCTACGTCGCTTGCTCTCATTACAGGAGAGCACCCAGCAGAG
>JAFATZ010000096.1 GCA_019243675.1 Ktedonobacteraceae bacterium
CACCGTGAGGAGTGCTACATGTTTTATGCAGATTGAAATGTACTATGTCGAAGCCCATATCGCCCGGACGGGTAATGCCCAACACGGCGTTAGCGTTGGCACCATCATAGTAGAGCTGCCCACCAACTTCGTGGATGAGCCGAGCGATCTCCGCCACATTGGCATCGAAGAGGCCCAGCGTGTTGGGGTTAGTCAGCATGATAGCCGCGAGATTGGCTCCGTTCGCTTCGAGTAGCTCCCGCAAGTGACTCATCTCGATGCCCCCCGTCCCGGGGTCGGTCTTAACCTCGACTGCTTTGTAGTCGGCCAGCGTGGCGCTGGCAGGGTTGGTGCCGTGCGCATTGTCTGGGATGAGCACGAGGTGACGGTGATGCTCGTTGCGGCTGCGGTGATAGGCTTTGACGAGCATCAGTCCGGTTAGCTCTCCGTGCGCACCTGCAGAGGGCTGCAGCGTGACGCGCGCCATACCTGCGATTTCCGCCAGATAGTGCTCTAATTCGTATATCAACTGCAGCGCGCCTTGCACCGTGTGCTGCGGCTGCAGTGGATGAATACGTGCAAAGCCAGGCAGAGCAGCCATATCCTCGTTCAACTTGGGGTTGTACTTCATTGTACAGGAGCCGAGTGGGTAGAAGCCAGTATCCACACCGAAGTTGCGCTGTGAGAGGTGTGTGTAGTGGCGCACAAGCTCAATCTCACTCACCTCTGGCAATGGAGCAGGCGTTTCACGCAGTAGGTGAGGGGGTATCATGCTTTCCAGCGGCTCGGTGGGTACGTCCATTGCCGTCATTGTCGCCGTACGCCGCCCCGGCGCTCCCTTTTCAAAGATCAATGTCTCAACACTCATGCCTGTACCTCCTGCAACACCTTGACCAGATAGTCGATGTCTTCTTTTGTGCGCGTCTCAGTCACGCAGAAAAGCATATGATTGTCCATGCCGGGATAGCTTTCGTCCAAAGGATAGCCGCCAAGAATATTGGCCTGCTCTAAATGCTGTTGTAACCTAGCTACACGGACAGGAAGCTTGATAACGAACTCGTCGAAGAAGGGACTGCTAAAAGCTGCTTCGTAGCCTGGAATGGCGGTGATCTGACGGAAGGCATAGTGCGCCTTCTGCACGCAGAGTTGGCCCAGTTCGTAGAAGCCCTGTTTGCCCAGTGCTGCTAAGAAGATGGTAGCACCGACAGCTAGCAGTGATTGATTCGTGCAGATATTGGAGGTGGCACGCTCACGCTTGATATGCTGCTCACGTGTCTGTAGTGTCAACACGTAACCAGTCTGCTTCTTGCCACCTTCTTCAACGGTTTGCCCGACGAGGCGACCTGGTAAGAGACGCATAAACTTTTGCTTGGCCGCCATAAAGCCAAGCGCGGGGGCACCATAGCTCATAGTGTTGCCAAAGCTCATCATCTCACCAACGGCAATATCTGCTCCATACTCGCCTGGGGTAGCGAGCACGCTTAGTGAGGCAGGCTCTGTGATCGTTGCGATGAACAAAGCTCTGCTTTTATGTACTACTGGCTCGATAGCGCGCACATCCTCGATGCAACCGAAAAAATTGGGCTGCTGAATGACGACGGCAGCCGTGGAGGGACCGAGTGCTTGGCTCACGTCTTCGGGAGAGGTGACACCATTGCGCGTGGGTACCTCTTTGACAGTGAAGCCACGTGCGAAGGCGTAGGTGTGAAGCACACGGCGGTATTGTGGATCGACGCCCGTTGAGATCACCACTTCGCCGCGTCCGCCCGGGCCAAGGGCGAGTAACACTGCTTCGACCATTGCGGTGGAGCCATCATAGAGCGATGCATTGGCGATGTCCAGACCTGTCACTTGACATACCATCGTCTGGAATTCGTAGATTGCTTGTAACATACCTTGGCTCACTTCTGGCTGATAGGGCGTGTACGAGGTCACGAACTCTGAGCGGCGCTGCAGATGCGGCACGACACTTGGAATGGCGTGATCGTACGTTCCAGCACCCAGAAATGAGATCATCGTATCTAAATTTTTGTTGCGTGCCGCCATGGTATTGAGCAGACGCTTCAGATCAGGCTCTGCCATCGCTAACGGCAGGTCCAGTGGACGGTCTAGGCGTACATTTTCTGGCACTGTCTCCAGTAAGTCTTCCAGCGATGAAAGGCCCATAGACTGCAGCATCGCCTGCTGTTCCTGTGGAGTATTGGCTATATAGCTCATAAAAAAATCTCTCTTCCCTATTTCTCCGTAGCTTGCACATGTACTATTCTCAACCACACATCCTGTTTGCTTTCATCTTCAGATGAGTCAAGGCGAAAGACGATATCGACGTGTGTTACATCTTTCAGCATCGTAAGAAGGTCGGCTCCCTTACTCAGGGTACCCATGCGCTGGGTTGTGCTAGTAGCCGACCCTAACCTGAGGCGCAGACTACGCCCATTCGGGGTTATCCATTTGTCAAGGAGACGAAGTCCTTTCATTTTGAACGTAGGCTCGGGGTTATGCGCACCGAACGGACTAATTGTGCGTAGCAGCTTATAAAAGGAATAGTCGAGATGCTCCAATCTGGAGATAACCAGATCGACCATCTGTGAGCCGACTAGCGGCTTGCTCTCCTCTTCGGTGACCACATCCCCGGCATTGGCAGACTCGGTACCTTCAATAGGTGCTATGCTCTCTTCTTGCCAGTTGAGTAGATACGCGTGGAGATGTTCGACACGTTCCGTACTGATGGTAAAGCCCGCTGCTTGAGCATGGCCGCCATAACGCTCAAGATGCTCGGCAAAACCGCGCAAGGCCGCAATGATGTTGAAGTCTTGCTGACTGCGTGCTGAGCCACGGCTGAACTTACCCTGTATATCGTTGCTCACTACTAATACGGGCTTGTTGATCTCCTCGGCTAACTTGGCTGCGACCAGACCGATAAGGCCCTCGTGCCAAGCATCGCCACTCACCAGTACAACTTGATTACTCGCTTGATTTTGTGCCTGCTCACGCACATTGCGCATCAGTTCTTCGGTCTCCTGCTGACGTGTCGTATTGAGTTGTTCAAGTTCAGCGACATAGTTGTCGGCTTCTTCCTGGCTATCGGTGGTCAGAAGATGAAAGGCAATGCTCGCGTGTTTCATGCGTCCGGCGGCATTAATGCGTGGAGCCAGAGCGTAGGCGATATCGCGCTCACGAATCTTGCCGAGTTGCAGGTTAGCAGTGCGAATGAGGGCTAGCAGCCCTGGCTTCTGCGTGCTATTGAGCTGCTGTATGCCTAAACGTACGAGTGTGTGATTTTCGCCGACCAATGGAGCAATATCGGCAACAGTACCGATGGCTACAAGGTCGAGAAGAGCCATTTCTTCCTCTTGAGAACGCTGATGAGCACGGTAGAGGGCTTGTACAAGCTTGAAAGCTATACCGACGCCACAAAAATAACGCTCTCCGGCATCCTCATAGGTGTAATCGGAACGCCAAGGGTTCACCATAGCGTAGGCAGCGGGATGTTGCACAGGTGGATGGTGATGGTCGGTAATGATGATATCAATACCCAGCGTTCTGGCATGGACCGCCTGCTCAACATCAGAACTGCCACAATCCGTGGTGATAATGAGGGATGTACCACGCGCTTTCAATTCGTTGATCGCATTGATGTTCAAGCCGCAGCCATCCGTAAGTCGATGAGGAATATGAAAGTCGAGCCTCGCTTGCGGCTGCTTCAATACCCGTAAGGCGCGAAAGAGAAGAGACGAGGACGTAACACCATCTGCATCATAGTCACCATACACGGTGATGTGTTCGCCTTGTATCAGCGCACGTTGAATGCGCTCAACCGCTCTTGGCATATCGACAAGGTTGAGCGGATCGCTTGTCT
>JAFATZ010000138.1 GCA_019243675.1 Ktedonobacteraceae bacterium
CACTGAACATCTGCCTTTTCTTCTGTATCTCTTATGCTATGGTTGTGAATGAGAAATTGAGGTTCCTCTAGGAACTATGTGATTACAGAAAGATGCCTAGCAAACAGGTAATGCAACAATTAGGAAAAGGATGCTCATATGCTTGAGGGTAATACGAGTGAGATAGCACGCTTCAGAGAGCAACTAGCCTTAGAGGAAGAGGCAGCACGGCTCGGGCTGTACGGACTTGCCAGTGGAACAGCACGTCACGATTTCATTCTCAAGCGGATGGAGCAGGGAGCCGAGCACATTCTACGACTCATTGAAGCAGGCAAACACGAAGAGGCGCGGGCACTCGCCGAGAGCGATACCTGGTGTGACCTACAGGGGGTGCCTCATGAGTAAGCGCATTCTGGTGATTGAGCCATCACGCACCATACGAGCCATCTTCTCGCTCAACGTGCAATCAGTTGGCCATCAGGTGGTGCTCTTCAAGGACTACGAAGCAGCGATAGCCGCCTTGCCTCGTCTATGCACGCCGCCGCCCGACCTGGCCTTTGTGGCAGTGCATGCTGATCGGCCTAAGAGTGCGCAAGCACTCACAGGCCTCAGAGCCCTATGTCCACAGACAACACTCATCATGATGATTACACAGGAGGACAGCAGTAGGTTTGCGGTACAGCGTCTCCTAGGTGCTGTCTTGGCTGTGCCTCTCTTGAAACCATTTCGCATCCAGGATGTACTGACCTTGGTGGCGACTCCGCCGCAGTGGGAACTTTAGATGGAGTGCAAATGCCCGCAGGGTGGCTTCGTCATCCATCTCTTGATTTGTCTAGCGACCTTTCTTGCATATCATGAAGACATAAAACTACTCAATCAACCTGCTCAGGCGTAAGAAGTTCTCGATCAACGTCTGTGAATGACTCGCATACGTTGGATAGAGTTCAACCGCCTCTCGCTCCACTTTCTCATATTGCTCGGTCCCGTACGCGTCGATAAATTCCTTTTTCAAAGTAGGATCATGCAACCATATATCCAGCATATCTTCCGTGAGTTCGATATGATACTGTAAGCCGTAGGCAGATGTGAGATAGCGAAACGCCTGATTTGCACCGTCTTCATGACGTGCTAACGAGACCGCACCTAGCGGCAACTCAAAGGCATCTTCGTGCCATTGAAATGCCTGCTGATATCCTGGTAGGCCATGATACAATGGGTCCTTCTGACCTGCTTCCGTAAAGTGTATGCGCAAAAAACCGATATGCTCTTTCGGTAACTTGCGTATCGGTGCCTTAAAGGCATTCGCTAGTAACTGTCCACCCAGGCACATCCCCAGATAGGGAACACCTTCCTCAATTGATCTACGAATGTAGATTTCTTCGTCAACAGTGTAGGGGTACTTGGACTTATTATAGAGATGCTCGGTACCACCCAGCACAATAATAGCCCCATAGGTACTAAGGTTGGGTAAGGAGACCTCCCCAACATGAATCAAATCGTAGGGAATCATATGTTTGTGGAGCAGATAGCCCACCCGCCCTGGCGGATTTTCGTAGAAGTGTTGCAGCACAAGCGCATGTTTCTTGTCAGCCATATCTTTTTCCTTTGACTTATTAGAGGTGCGCGAAATGCGAACCCCGCTCTTTTTTAGTATACCCGGGTTGTGAGGCGAAGTAGTGCAGCGCGCTATGCATATCCTGGAGCAGGATATCGGCCATATCACGGCTAAAACCCTCTTTCACCACAATACGCTGTACCACAAGGTTTTCACAATTCTTGGGCATCGTATAGGCAGGCACCAGCCAACCATTGTAGCGGAGCCTATCAGACATATCAAACAGGGTAAAGTTTGTCTCCTCTTTCAGCTTCCATGCAAAAACAGGGAGATCGCTGCCATCTGAAAGCAACTCAAATGGACCCATCTTGGCGATTTCGCCGGATAAGTACAAAGCAGTATCATGACACACTTGTTGAATACGTGTATATCCCTCTCTGCCCAAACGGAGGAAATTATAGTATTGTGCCACAATCTGATTGCCTGGACGCGAGAAATTCAGCGTAAACGTCGGCATCTCACCACCAAGGTAATTCACCTTAAAAATTAACTCTTCTGGTAATACCTCTTGGTCGCGCCAGATCGCCCAGCCTACACCGGGATAGACAAGACCATACTTATGACCAGACGCGTTAATTGACACTACACGAGGTATGCGAAAATCCCATTCTAGGTCTGGTTGAATAAACGGAGCAACAAAGCCCCCGCTGGCAGCATCAACATGAATAGGAATATCCAGCCGCTTCTCAGTCTGTAGCTGATCCAGAGCCGCACTGATATCCTTAATTGGCTCGTAACTGCCATCAAAGGTGCTGCCGAGAATAGTAATCACGCCAATGGTGTTCTCATCACAATACTTGACAACCTCTTCTGCTGTAAGATGATAACGGCCTTGCTCTATGGGCACATAGCGCGGTTCGACCTCCCAGTAACGAGTAAACTTCTCCCAACACACCTGGACATTGATACCCATCACAAGATTTGGCTTGTCCGTTGGCTTACCTGCCGCCCTCATACGCGCTCTCCAACGCCATTTAAGGGCCATGCCACATAGCATTGCCGCCTCGCTCGACCCGATTGTCGAGGCCCCAATAGCATCTTGCTCTTCATGAGCGTTCCACAAGCGTGCAATAATATTGACACAACGTTTCTCGATTTCGGCGGTTTGTGGATACTCATCCTTATCAATCAGATTCTTGTCGAATGTCTCCATCATCAATTGACGCGCCTCTGGCTCCATCCAGGTTGTAACAAACGTTGCAAGGTTCAGACGGGAATTGCCATCAAGGATAAGTTCATCATGAATGAGTGTATAGGCCGTACGGGGCAACATCTCATGTTCTGGCAATTCATAACGTGGAACACTCTCGTTTAAGAGTCGTGCTCCGTATGTGGGTGTCAAATCGGTATCTTTGTTCTGAAGATGCTCCTGCGCAGTAACTTTTCTCGACAACATTCCGTTTCCTCTTGCAAGCAAATAAAAAAGAACATAGAAGTAGTTCTCGTGGAGGCTCATAGAAGAGCCTCCACCATTATACACGTTCGGAAACGCTTCATAGTTGTAAAAGACAAGCGGGTCTTTGATGAACAAAGGGGGGTTGTTTCTGTCATTTCGATGTGTTACAATCATCACTATCGAAAAGGTAATATTATCCTTGAACAGAGGATTTGTATAGATAAACAAGACGGCAATGACGGAGCCAGTATGGCGCAAGTATACGTTGTAGAGAGTCTGGGGTTGCTGAAACCGGATACGAGTTGCGCACAGAAGATCACTCCTGAGCCGCTAGCCGAAGACTACTGTAGGACTAGCCGGTACCTTCCCGTTACCACGAAGGCGCATTTTCTTGTAGCTTGCCTTTCATTAGGAAGTAGGAAGACGATAGATGATAAGCTATAGGAAGCTTTAGCACTGAGTGAGCTATGCTGCTTTTATGCGGCACTGGGCTAATAAGGGTGGTACCACGGGAATCCTTCTCGTCCCTATGGTGGGCGAGGGGGATTTTTTTGAGTGAGCGCGAGAGGAGCATAGGCCGATGAAGACAAAGCTACTCTATCATGAAAATAGCTTTACTTACGAATGCAGTGCCAAAGTCGTGGGTGTAGAGGGTGATGAGATAGCGTTGGATGCGACTGTCTTCTACCCGGGCGGTGGTGGTCAGATGGCCGATCACGGCATGATTTCGTGGAATAATCAGGAGAATCAAGCGAATGTGATCGCACTGAATAAGCGCAATGACGTCGTCTGGCACACGCTTGATTGCCCAACACCGACACTAGGGACTGAAGTAGTTGGTACGATAGATTGGGATTTTCGCTACCAGATGATGCGAACGCATACGGCTTTGCATATTCTGTGTGGCATTATGTGGAAAGAATTTGGTGTGCAGGTAACAGGTGGCCAGATGTATCCAGATAGGGCACGCATGGACTTTTCTATGGAAAATCTGGATAGAGCACGTATTGCTTATATTGAACAGCGCGTGAATGAAGCTATTCAGGCTGACTATCAGATACGTGTTTATACGCTGCCACGCGAGAAGGCGCTTGCCATTGCCGACTTGGTGCGCACCAAAACGAATCTTCTGCCACCCGACAGTGAGGAAATACGCATTGTGGAGATTGTTGGACTCGATCTACAAGCCGATGGCGGCACCCATGTCAATCATACCAAAGAGGTGGGTGGGATCAAAATTACGAAGATAGACAACAAAGGCAAATTTAATAAACGCCTGGAAATCGTGCTTACATCGTAGGCAGAGGGAGGCTGGAGTGTCAGTGAAGTCAAGTGTCTTCCGAGCGGTCATCGCAGCGGATAGAGTGGATTATCCGGCGCTAGAACGCGCTACTCAGCAGTGGTGGGACGAGAACAACGTGCTTCAGATGTACCTGAAGCGTAACAGTTCGAGCGAGAAGCAGTATTCGTTTCTGGATGGACCCATCACGGCAAATAATCCAATGGGTGTTCATCATGCCTGGGGACGCACGTATAAGGATTTGTACCAGCGCTATAAGACAATGCAGGGTTACAAACAGCGTTATCAGAATGGTTTCGACTGTCAGGGTCTCTGGGTCGAGGTCAATGTCGAGCAAGAACTGGGACTAAAGACAAAGCGCGATATTGAAGCGTACGGCATCGCTGAGTTCGTCGAGCGCTGTAAGGAACGTGTCTACACCTATTCACGGCGTCAGACTGAGCAATCTATTCGTCTGGGCTACTGGATGGACTGGGGCAACGACTACTATACAATGTCGGATGAGAACAACTACACCATCTGGTCGTTCCTCAAGAAGTGCTACGAAGATGGAAGAATTTATAAGGGCCACGATGTCATGCCCTGGTGTCCGCGCTGTGCCACGGGCCTCTCGAATATGGAGATGGAGTCTGAGGGATACAAGGAGATCAGCCACCTGAGCCTCTACGTCAAGTTTCCGCTCGTTGATCGTCCTGGTGAGAACCTGCTTGTGTGGACCACGACGCCGTGGACGCTGGCAGCTAACGTCGCTGCGGCGGTACATCCCGATATGTCTTACGTGAGAGTGGAGCAGGACGGAGAGTACTACTATCTCGCAGAGGCGCTACTCCCTGTGCTCAAAGCGCTCAAGGGGCGCGACAAGGGTGACTATCACGTGACCGAGACGCTCAAGGGAAGCGACATGCTGGGCTGGCGTTACCGTGGCCCCTTCGACGAGCTACCCGCCGAACAGGGAGTGGTTCATAGCGTGATTGCCTGGAAAGAGGTCAGTGCTAGTGAGGGTACTGGCATCGTGCATATTGCACCAGGGTGTGGGCGCGAGGACTTTGGTCTCTCGCAGGAGTTCAACTTGGCCGTGGTGGCTCCGGTAGACGAGTCGGGCGTCTATGTTGCTGGCTATGACTGGCTGACGGGCCAACACGCCTCGGAGGTCGGACCACTCGTTGCAGAAAACCTGGCTGAGAAGGGCCTGCTGTATCGTACACAGAACTACAAGCATCGTTACCCAACGTGTTGGCGCTGTAAGACGGAGCTGATCTTCCGCCTAGTCGATGAGTGGTTCATCTCAATGGACACGCTGCGCTATGAGATCATGGATATCGTGAAACAGATCACTTGGATTCCAGCCTTTGGGCTTGATCGCGAGCTGGACTGGCTGCGCAATATGGACGATTGGATGATCTCTAAGAAGCGCTACTGGGGCCTGGCGCTGCCCATCTATGATTGCCCACAGTGCGGTAGCTTCGAGGTGATCGGCAGTGAGACTGAACTCAAAGAGCGTGCTGTTGAGGGTTGGCAAGAGTTCGAGGGGCATACGCCACATCGCCCGTGGGTCGACGCCGTCAAGATTGCTTGTAAGAGGTGTGGAACTGTGGTGTCACGGATCAAGGATGTTGGCAATCCGTGGCTCGACGCGGGTATCGTGCCCTACTCGACGCTGCATTATCGTACTGATCGCCAGTACTGGCGGCAGTGGTTCCCGGCTGATTTCGTAACCGAGTCGTTTCCTGGTCAGTTCAGAAACTGGTTCTACTCGATGTTGGTGATGAGTACTGTCATGGAGCACGCTGCGCCCTACAAGAGCTTGTTCGGCTTCGCTACACTTATGGGCGAGGACGGAACACCCATGCATAAGTCGAAGAACAATCTTGTCGTGTTCGACGATGCCGCCGAGCGGGTGGGAGCCGACACGATGCGCTGGCTCTACACGAATCATAACCCGGAACAGAATCTCAACTTTCCACGCGTGCCCACGCGGCAGGATATGGAGCACGCTCAGCAAAGTGGATTGCCCGTGCGTTTGAGCGAGAAGTGGGTGCAGGTACGTAAAACGCTGGACAAAATCTGGAACGTCTACTGGTTCTTCGTGACCTACGCCAATATCGACCAGTTCGATCCAACACAGCATATGCTGCCAGTGGCAGAGCGCGGCGAATTAGACCGTTGGATTCTCTCAGAGCTACAGCAAACTATCCGTACGGTGACTGCAGGGTTGGATCACTATGATAGTGTGAAGCCAGGGGAGGCCATACAGGAGTTCCTGGAGGTGCTGTCCAATTGGTACCTGCGCCGTAGCCGAGAGCGCATCTGGGCTGCCGAGTTGCACAGTGACAAGGTAGCAGCCTACCTGACGCTCTACGAGTGCTTAACCACCCTCATCAAGCTGCTTGCGCCATTCATGCCTTTTATCACTGAAGAGCTATACCAGAATCTGGTACGCGGTGTTAACCAGCAGGCAGCACTGAGCGTTCACTTGTGCGACTGGCCGCAGGTAGATGAGAAGCTGGTCGACGAGCAATTGACACAGCAGACGCGTCTGGTGATGCATGTCGTGGGGCTAGGCCGCTCGGCGCGTGAAAAAGCACAGATCAGGGTACGTCAGCCGCTCAACGCACTCTATGTACGCGTCCCTACTCCAGCAGAGGAAGAGGCACTGATGCGCTTGTGCGAGCAG
>JAFATZ010000145.1 GCA_019243675.1 Ktedonobacteraceae bacterium
AGCAAACGATTTCTCTACGCCCGTGAACGAATTGGCGATAGTTTCGAGTGCCTCCAAACGCTTGATATACAGATCAACGGTTTCACGCCGTGCTCCGGGTCGAGCAGCAGAGATGGCATCGGCGGCTTGCACAATGGCAGCTTCAAGTGTTTGTGGCTCAGCTTCCGTAGCGTGGTGCGCCACCATCGCATGGATAATCTTGGGCGACTTGCCAAAGCGTCTGGCAATTTCCCCGCCGATGATAGCATGTGGGCCTTCTACCTCCTGATCGATAGCCTTGCCCATGTCGTGCAGCAACGCCGCTGTCTTACAGATGTTGACGTCAGCCCCCAACTCATAGGCCATAGTCGCAGCCAGGATAGAGACCTCAACCGAGTGAGCCAACACATTCTGACCGTAACTGGTACGGTAGTGAAGACGCCCGAGGATTTTGAGCAATTCCGGTTGCAAACCATGCACATTTGCTTCCAGGGCGGCACGTTCACCCACATCGCGGATAATAGTATCTACCTCTTGCCGTGCCTTGGCCACGACATCCTCAATACGCGCTGGGTGGATGCGCCCATCTAGAATGAGTCTGGTCAAGGCAAGACGGGCCACTTCACGGCGCACAGGATCAAAGCCAGAGAGAATAACCGCTTCTGGCGTATCGTCGATGATCAGATCAACGCCAGTGGCAGCTTCCAAGGCGCGAATGTTGCGACCCTCACGCCCAATAATACGCCCCTTCATCTCGTCGTTGGGCAGTGGCACGACAGAGACAACCGCCTCAGAGACCTGATCAGAGGCACAACGTTGAATGGCAAGCGTGATGATCTCTCGCGCACGCATGTCTGCCTCTTCGCGTGCCTGCTCTTCTATAATACGGATGCGCTGTGCAGCCTGAGCACGTACCCGTGTTTCAGCACGCTCTAGAAGCAGATCTTGTGCCGTTTCCTCGCTCATTTGTGCGATACGTTCGAGTTCGACAAGATGCTGGCGCTTGATCTCCCCTATTTCCTCGCGCATCTGTTCGAGAGCGCGTTCTCTGGCCGTTATCTTGCGTTCCCGTTGTTCGAGAAGCTCAATTTTATGTTCAAGATTTTCCTCTTTTTGTTGCAGGCGACGTTCCTGTCGCGATAGTTCAGCACGTCGCTCAGTGGTTTCACGTTCAATAGTACTGTGGAAGCGTGCAGTCTCATCACGAGCTTCATGCAATGCCTCCGCCTGCTGCTTCTGTATTTCTAGAAGGCGACGCTCACTGTTCTCCTTCTCAGCGCGCAGGCTCGCTTCGTAGCGCTCTTTATTTTGAGTCCGTCCGTAAAGATACCCAGCCCAAAGAGCAACACCCACTCCCACAACGATACTCAGGGTAATCACGGCGAAGATAGTATATGGCGACACGTTGGCCTACCTCCAATAGCAAGGCAAACAGGCCCTAACAAGGCGTAGAATTATAATTTATTTAGTAGGGAAAGTCTTTGTTTTGCCCCTAGCCTACTATATAGGAATGTTAAGCAAGCGTCAATAGGAATCTTAAGAAGCTCTGAGAGGGCTATACAGTCCAATGCCCAGTGAGGAACTGGAGTGTGAGAAAGGCGAGCAAAGGTAGAGCAATTAGCAGATAGGTCTGGTGAAACCAGGAACGGCGACCAAAGCGTGCAAGGACGATGAAACCCGCAAATATCTCCAGGACGAAGCGCTGCGTAGAGGGCAATGGGTCGTATGGAATACCTCCTGCTCCTGGGATGCCGGGGAAGAGCAACGCATAGGTCAACGCTATCAGACCGAATAGAGCGAAGGTCCATTGGTCACGTGCAAAGCGTTCAGGTCCTACAAAGCAGAGCACCATCAGCACGAGGAAGAGGCATAAGGCCGTCAAGTCTATAACATCATGTGCAACGGCAAAAGTAAACGGCGAGAGATGCACAATACTCTTTATAGCTATCAGCGGCGCTGTCCACGGTAGACTCAGCCCTTCACGCCAATGTACTTGAGCATGAGTAAAGGCCAATGGATCATGAAAGCGTAAATTGAGCATATAAGCAAAAATGGCCAAACCAAGTGGAATGAGCAGACTTGCCGCAAGCCCTGTGAGCAGCACAAAGCCGCGCAGGGGCTGTCTGTCTCGCCACGCCTGACGTAATCGTGGTAGCATTTGCCGGGCGAACTCGCATAGAAAGATAACGAAGAGCAATAGCCCAATCGACCGAGTCAACGTCGCCAACCCACCGCACAGCCCAGCCAACCACCACGAGCCGCGCCGCAAAGCATAGAAACACAGCAGCATGAAAAAGAGAAACAATGACTCGTTGTAGGCCGCAAAGAAAAAGAGCGCTGAAGGAAAGATCGAGAGGTAGAGGGCCGTGCGTTGTGCTGTAGCGCTGTCAAACTCCATCTCCACCAAGCGATACAGCACGACGAGCGCAGCAAGGTAGGCCACGTTGGAGATGACCATTCCGGCTACGAGTACATTACCGCGAAACAGGCCACTTAACACGTGCTCTAGAGCTGGATAGAGGGGGAAGAAGGCAGCGTATTCTAAACTGATATAGCCGTGCGTGGCAATAGTGGCAAAGCGAACGACATCCCAACGATACCAAATAGAGAGTATATCGTAAAACGAGCGATGGCCGGGCCAGTAGTTGGACACAAAGAAAAGCACACCGCCGAAGTACGTCAGTGTGAGGAAGACAAAGCGGGTTATGACAAAGACGGGGAGAACAGCCAGCGCCGCCCACCACCAAGGGCGAATGATACCTTGCTGCTCCGTAGCTTTCACTACTAGAGTACTCTCTATTGCCTCTGTTGACTCTGGTGGCACCGGAGGATGCCTTTGTATGTACATCTAAAAAATTGCTCCTGCATGGTAATGTGATACAGACCCGCCTTCTTATACATCCTTTGTGGAGACGCTCGTGAGGTGTGATATGATAGTACCATGACAACGCAACCACAGCTTAAACCAACGCATGTTGTGACATGTTTTTTGCAACGTATCCACCAAGAAACTGTTACATCGTCTGACCCCTATGCGAACAGGGGACACATACTTATTGTGCAGCGTAGCCAGCATGTTGGTAGCTATCGTGGCCGATGGGCTGGCATTAGCGGCTTCGTCGAGCCGAATGTTACCCCTGATGAGCAAGCATACACCGAGATACGCGAGGAGACGACCCTTCAGCGCGAACAAGTACGCATGCTCAAACGGGGCGCTGTTATAGAGTACAGCGACGAGGAGTTGGGACGCCACTTCTACATTCACCCTTTCCTCTTTGAAGTGCTCACGCCCGATACAATTCAGACGGATTACGAGGCAACGCAGATGCGTTGGATCGATCCATCTGAACTGGGCAAATACGAGACTGTACCCAGGCTGCTGGAAGTGTATGAGTCGGCAATCAACGGAGAAGACGTACTACAGAAGTAGGCTTTTGTTGCCTACCCCTGTACAAATCTTAATTGGCGACTACTATTTTATCGAGACGCTTGTAGCGGCCCCCTATAGCCTCCCCCATACCTATTGCAGCTAACCCGAATAGCAGGTGCAGTACCTGAATAATCCAGTGTAGCGAACCAACCAGTAGTCTCTGCTGCGTCACTCCAAGGCCAATGACCAGCAGACCCAGGACGAAAGCGCCTATCGCAAGGCCAATGCCGCCTTTAGTCGTGGCTATCGCGCCACCTAACACCCATAGTGAGAGCGTAACGATAATGCCTAACAGCATGTGGATCGGAATAAGAGTAGTGGCAACATTGAACCAAAATAGAATGCCAAGAATGAGTGCCAATATAGCGCTGATACGCAGTACCATGACTGTGATACGTACGAGCATGTGGAAATTTCCTCCTGTTTCAACCTTCGGCGGCTCCTTCCTAAGGAACTGCCGCAAAGTCTGTCTCTGAAACTTATTATAGCAAATTTGGTGCAAGAGGGATGCTTGAGGGACGCTTCCAAGCATCCCTTTTGCACCAGATTTGCTATTAATCCCCCTATCAGGTCACTTGATAATGTAGTACCGCCGTTGGGGCAACGTAGATGCGATCTCCATTAGAGAATACGTGACGCTCAACACGACTGCCCTCGTAGACGAGACCGTTCACACTATCGGCGTCCTCAATGATCCACGCTGCGTTTTCCCAGCGAATCTTGGCGTGCAGGCGAGAGACACGCTGATTGGGGATTGACACATCGTTGCCAGCAAGGCGACCAACGCTGAGTACTGGCTTGTCGAGTCGCTGTTCACCAATGATCTTTCCGTCGAGTTCGATCAGCACACGTGCATTTTTAGATGGTACTGATGCCGGCTGTATAACGGCAGCGCTGCTCCTACTTCCATTATACTCCTGTGCAGAATGCAGAGGTGCAGGTACAGGCGGCGGAACACGCCGCTGCTGCGGGAAGTTGCTCGGTTGCTCGGCAGCAAGATAGTGTGGCAAGGCAAAGGCTGAGCGCAGGATCGACTTATCACCTGCTCGCTCGGCGTTATAGCGGTTTTGTTCTTCAAGTAGGCGTGCGAATACACCACCTTGACGCCTCAAATCTTTGAAGGTGCCCTGTTCGACAATACGCCCATCCTTCAGCACAATAATCTCGTCCACATTGCCCAGTGTGCTGAGGCGATGGGAGATCATCAGCACTGTGCGCCCAACAACCAACGTGTCCAGAGCATGCATGACCTCAGCCTCGGCCTCGACATCTAGACTCGCGGTTGGCTCATCAAGAACCAGAATAGGTGCATCACGCAGGATGGCACGTGCAATGGCGAGGCGCTGGCGTTGTCCACCGGAGAAGTTCTTGCCCTGTTCACGCACGTATGTATCATAGCCGTCTGGCAAGCTCATGATCGTCTCGTGCATATGCGCTCGCTGCGCGGCTTCGATAATTTCCTGCTCACTGGCTCCTGGTTTGCCAATTTCAATATTTTCGCGAATGCTTCCCTCAAAGAGCACGGAGTCTTGCAAGACCATACTTATATTCTGGCGCAAGATGCTGAGAGGATACATACGGTTATCGACGTTATCAATCATCACTGAGCCACTTGTAACCTCATAGAAGCGTGGAATCAGCTTGACTAATGTGGTCTTGCCACCGCCGGAAAGACCTACAAGGGCAACTTTCTTGCCTTGGGGAATACGCAGGTTGATACCGTTGAGTACGAGACGCTCTTTATTGTAACCAAATGTTACATTGTCAAAGCTAATCTCGCCGCGCAGCTTTTGCGGTCCATAGTAGGAAGTTCCACTCTCAACCACCTCTGGTGCTTGGTCTAACACCTCCTGAATACGCTCAGCCCCAGCTCCAGCGCTACTAGCGAGATTGGTCAACTTGGAAAGGTCGCGCATAGGCTGATAGAGCATCTTGAGGTAAAGGAGGAAGACGATTAACGTACCGATATCGACGGCACCTGCCTGGATGACAAGTGGCCCAAAAACGCGGAAGGAGTTGTCAGCCGCAACGTAGCCACCCACACCCACAATAATGCCAGTGCCGAGCGCGACCAGAATGGCAACAATGGGTGTAAACTGAGCTTGTAGACCTCCGGCACGTAGTGCGGCCTCACGATTCTTACCCACGTATCGTCCAAAGCGCATATCTTCTTGTTCTTCACGTGTAAAGACCTTAATAACCGTTAAGGCATTCATGTCTTCTGCGGCAACGTCTGCTACTTGCCCCGCAGCCTTGGATGCCTTTTTGCTAGCAGCTTTAATGTTTTTCGTGTAGATAAGCACGATCATGAACAACGCGGGCGCAATAGCAATAGAGAGCAGTGTATACGAGGGACTAATCGTGTACATGATAATCGCTACCCCGAGAAGTGTAAGACTGCCAGCTAACAGGTCCACCAGCCCATCTGTAACGAGTTTCTCTATATCGGCAATGTTGCCAGTGATACGTTGAACGAGGTCGCCTTTCTTCTGCTTACCATGCCAGTCCAATGACAGACGTTGCAAATGTTCGAACAATTGTCGACGTAACCGTGCCGTCAAATTCTGTGCGATGCTAGTAGCCAGAGAGAGTTCAAAGTAGACCAAAATGGCACTGAGAATGCTAAAGATCAGCAACACTATCACTGAGAAGATGATGACGCCATTTGCGCTGTGGCTAAATGCTAGCTGCGGATATGGCGATGAGAGTGGGCATGGCGTTTGTGCAGCAGGGTTCGAGTCGAATCTGTTAAACCAATTAAGCACCCCATCCAGAAATGGGTAGGTGCAGGCAGGGTCCGAGCCGGGATTCTGAATTTTACTAGGAATAAATTTGAGCGGTAAGGCCGCAAGGATGTCCGAGCCTACCTGTGTGACCGTCATGAGGATGGCGAGCAAGACAAGAAGACGATACCCTTTTAGATTGCGATACAAAAACTTGAATAACATAATCTCTTCCTCACTTCTCCGCCAGACAAGTGGCAATCTCACTAAGAATCGCTGTCAGTTCTTTGGGTCGCGGACTATTGAGACGATTGACGCGGCGGGTTGCAATTTTAAAGAGCAATGCCGCCTCGTAGAGGCGAGAACGCTGCAGGATAGCATCGACGACAGCTTGCGTCTCTCCTCGTTCGAGCAGCCCTTGGCGATAGACGTTCATGAAGATCTTGACAGCACTTACGAACCATTGACGCATGCCTGCACGGTGATACCACAACCCAGTCGGGTGCAGGTAGGCCAGGAAATAGCCAACATCAAGCGCTGGATCGGCGAGACAGAAGCCATCGAAGTCTACTACAAAGACGTTATGGCTGTGGAAGAGTAACTGGCTAGCTTTAAAGCCTCCATGAGCGGGCCGAGAGGCAGTAGGTGGCAGCGTTTCTAGACGCGAGGCAAGCTCATACGCGAGATACCATACCTCTTCAGCCTGCACCGGACTATGTGCAGCAAGCAAGGCTGCTCGTTCGCGTGTACGCTTCGCCTCCTTTGCGCCAGTACGGGGTGTACCCTCTGGGTGTACTACACTGCTGTGCAGGCGAGCTAAAGCCAGTGCGCTCAGGCGTAGTTCCTCGCTCGGTACAATGACTTCAGTGATCTCTCCACCGCGTCCTCGTACTATATGCGGTTGCAGCGCTTGTGTGCCTGTGCGTAGTTGTGCTTTGAGGTCGCCTGAGCCACCTGTATTCAGTTCATCTGCGCCTATAGGCTGTACTGCTTCGTTGAGAGTAAGACCTAATTCATCAATGATGCCGAGAGGACGCGGCAGGAACGGTACTTGTCCTGCTCTTGCCTGTTCATCATACAGTTGCTGTTGTAACATCTGGACAGTGCGTGCTTGGTGAGGATCAGCGTAGACTTTGCCGAAGAGAGTTAGGTTGCGCTGTAGTAACGTTGTGTTTGACTCTAGAACTAATTGATAACGAATAACGCAACGATTTGCAGGCTTGTAACGTACTGGTTGCGCCTGTGCCGAGACGATCTGCCAAGCTGAACTCTGCAACTGCTCTTGTGCTGCTCTCTCTAAGCTTGCAAACAGAAGACTATGGCGAGAGGTATCACAACTTGCGGCCAGCGCAGGAAGGCCATTATCCGCAGGAAATGTCTGTACAGAGAGTCCTAGATCTGCTACGCGGATGACTCCCGAAGGCTGCACTTCTAGCAGAGCTTGCTGCGCCTGTTGCGTACTAAACCGAATGTGAGTTCCGTTAAGTGCTTGCTCGTCAAGCGTGAGACTTACCGAGCGGTCAGGAGCGCTTGCCATCTTCTTATGAGAGGGTTTGCTCCTTAGCTCGTCTATTGTATAGATAACGGCGAGTCCTCTTGTAGGTTTGCGGCGTAGGTAGCGTACAAACAATCCCAGTGGTTCGTGAGAACCCGGCAGTAGTGGACGGCGGGCACGTGCAAAGAGTGCTGTGAGCACGGCGGGAAGTTCCACAATTGACAGGGAAGAATCTGAAGAAGCTACGAAATGATTCATACTACCTGCCTTTCCTGTAGTAGCTTTTCGACTAGCTTCACCAATGCCTCATCAGCACCGGGGACACCGCGAAAACCTGGAAACGAATTAACATCCACAATGATAGGCCCGTGTTCAGTTAGCAACAGATCGACACCGTAGAGGCGCAACTGAAAGACACGTCCGATCTCGTGGGTGATATGCGCCCATTCCTGTGGAAGTTCTTGGGGTGCAATGGGAAAATCTTCCTTTGGCGCATTTGGCTCTAGAGGTGTACGTCGTCGGGCTGCAAAAACGTGCTCACCAATCACCCACAACTTGATGTCCCAGCCGTCACTAGGAACGAAATCCTGGAGAATCACTGGCTCCTGACTCCAACGTGGCCCTAGTGCCTGCAGTTGCTCAATGCTATCAACCTTACTAACAAGATCACCACGGTGGCTATAGTGGCTCTTGATAATGCATGGAAACGAAAGAGGTGCAAGTACATCCCGTTGCTCAAGCAAGTCTGCAAGTGACGGAAACCTGCGCGTATGAGGCCAAGGAAGATGTGCCTCTTCCATATATCGCGCCATCAGAACACGGTCTTGACAAGCCAAGGAAGATGCCCAACTATTGACGACCAACACTCCACACTGCTCCAAGTAGTGTGCAAGTTCCAATGCCTGCGGTGCATGTGACTTCAGCAAGTAGAGATCTGCCAGGGGATTGGCTGCTTCCTGGGCAATAGCAGTGCTACCCGTAAGGGTACGCACATCGGATAAGCGCACAGTATGTGAACCACCCAATCGGTGAAGGGCCACGGCGATAACGGGATGTCTCGGAGTTTCTGGATTATCCATGATAAGACATATATCCAATACGACAAACCTCCTTGCTTGAAAGAACTGTATAGGTGCGATAAATCAAGTTCCTACAGACGCTCATACTCCTGTATAGCTTTCTGACTGTCACGTTCAACTAGTAATGCCTGACGCCGCCGAGCACGCTGGAAACGGGCCTCGCGCTGCATCTCTGCCCGCTTTGCAGCGTGAAGAATGTATTCCGCGACGCGTGAGGAAGCCCCTGGTACTAGGCCGAAACTAGGAAAATCATTGATGTCCACTACGATCAGCCCTTGGGCCGTCTCAAGAACATCCACACCGTAAATATCCAGTCCGAATACCTTGCCAACATCGAGGGCAATTTTGCGCAATGCCGCTGTAACTGGAATGAGTTTCTCCTCTACAGCAGCATGAAGCACTGACTTTTTCGCTACCGCTCTCACCTCTTTGCCCGTGACGTAGAGTTTGATATCGAAGCCTGTGTTCTCTACATAATGTTGTGCTAGAAAGAAGCTGTCCTTAACATCGGCCATCTCTAACTTCTCCAGGTCAGCAGGACTCTCTAGTCGATAGATACCTCGTTGGGAACTACCATTGGTCGGTTTCACAATGAGAGGGTAGTCCTCTGCAGATATCTGCCTGAGCAGGCGTGGATGTGTAACAAAGTAGCTCTGCGGAAAGGGCAGGCCCCGGGCCCGAGCGACCGCTGCGGCAACCGCTTTATCGCGTACTAGGCGAATAGCACGCGAATTATTGATAGTCGGGATGCCTACCGCCTCTGCCGCTTCCAAAATGCTCAGCCCTGGCCCATCGGACACTGTCTTGAGTACGTAAGCATCGTACTTACGCGTCACTAGATCAGATAAACTGGTGACCATTGCTTGTGGTTCTAGCAAATCGACTTGGTGGCCCCACTGGGTTAGTTGATCAGCAACTACCATTGGCATGGGTTCACGCCGATATTGTCTTTCAATAATGAAGCAGAAAAGCATCAGGTTCTCCTCTCGCATATCCAGCAAAAAGTAAGTTTTCGATATTATATATGTGTTTTTTTAATTTACTATGCATTGTGTAAACGCCCCTACCCCTACACTGTTCCTTGGGAATTGTAGTGTTCAATCCGCATAACAGGTCGATTACCAACGTCCACGAGCGGAATATAGAGGTTGTGATTACTATCGTCGACTGCGATGCTATGCGAGGAATCTGTACTGACAAGATAGTCGTTGAACTTCTTCAGTGATCCACTGGACGCCTTACTCTCGTCGAACACAGAAACCCCGGTAGCACATCCGACAAAAAGAATGTGCAAGGTGCGATCTATTGCCACGATATCTGGCTTGGTGGCCAGCAGGAAATTGTTGGGGTCTCCGATAGCCTTCATTGTCCGCAGGCTGACGACTGCAAGATTGCGGCTATTGACACAGGCGACAAAAGCGACCTGTTGAGCTTCGTCTATAGCCAGACCATGCGCATTACTACATGTAGGCGGTAGCGCAATATGTAGCGTGATAGTATTGGTGATAGGGTCGATAGCGTCTAGTTCATTGCCTGCACCCGTATCAGTAGTAACCACGATGAAGATGAGGTGTAAAGCTGAGTCATAACGAACATGCCCCAAGATGGAAGGGACGGGTATCGTTTTAACTATGCTATCGGTCTGGGTATCGAACACATCTACGACACTCTTTGACGGTGTGTTCTTGTCCGCTTCAGAAACGAAGACTTCGTGATCGTCTAGATCGTATTCCAAACTGTCCGGCGTTTGCAAAGCCTTGATGGCTTTGGCGACGGTACACACGTTTTGACCAGCATTGATAGCGGATTGACAAGCTTGCTCGTCAATCACGTCGATCACTTGGTGATCGGCATCAGCAGCATATACTTTGTGAATGTCAGACGCAACCGTGATGCCATGCACAGTTGGGCCGTTAATGCTAGCGAGGTACTTGTTGTGCCTGGCATCGAAGATCACTATACTAGGGTTGATGGAAGCACTAATAAGTTTGCTGGCTTCGTGTGACTTATTAGCACTTGGTCCATCATGGGCAATAAACAACAAACCAGTCCGTGTATCTAATGCTTGGAAGTCAAAACGATCAAAATGGACGGACTGCTCTCGACTCTGGTGCGATATCGCTATGCTGGGTAATGCCACATCCCGTAACAATTGCAAACGGCGAATCGGTGGAGGAACCATGAATTGCATGATAAGCTGTAACAGCAAGGAGGCTAACACTCCGAAGCATAGTAGCCTGAGCAGCCACTTGACTATTGTGCCCACCCCAATGCTTTGAGGTAGCGCTGATGTTATAGCTTTCGCAGGCATTTTTTCTCCTCTCTATACCTCACAATACCCTTTCTTCAGAGTCATTAACACTCTTCCTTTTTGATGAGTATATACCTCTTCAGTTAAAAAAGTCAAAAAGTGGGCTTTCGTTATTTCACAGAACTAGAGCGACTCTAAGCCAGAGAAACGGTTTTCTACGTGGTGGTGTAATGGCTCTCTTAAATAAACGTTAACTATCGATTAAATTTTACTATAACATATTGGTGAGAAAGAAAAAAGCTTTTAGCGACAAAATGCAGAGTTTTGCCGTGCTCCATGGTTCTGGGAGAATGGGAAGGCCACTACTTTTCCAAGAGGGATGTGTGAGGATGTACTAAAAAAGATGCCTCAAACGGGTGCGCCCCTGTCATGACTCCGAGTTTGCCAGTGAGGCGAGTTCATGGCAGGGACGCACCCGCAGGTTGGTCCAGTGAACCAGTTGTCTATCAAAGGGTGGCCCGACATATGTGTGCATCAGTACCACCTCACAATAGAAGGGGTTACTCCTTCTAGAGTCTGCTGCATTAAAAAGTGCGCTACAGTCTGCAAACTACTACTCTGCTCGTAAACCGCGAGTTGGCGGTCAGCACCTGTGCCGCGTGGATCCTCGAGCAATGCGCGTAAATAATTGATTTCGCGCCGATTATTGAGGTCATCAAGCACATCATCCACGAAGTCGAGTAATTCTGCAATGGCATCGCGCATGCTCATACGGCGATTCTGCACAAAATCGATACACTCAGCGTCTAGACCATAGCGCATTGCACGCCATTTGTTCTCCTCAATAAAATGGCGCGGCAGTGTGCATGTTACTACATTGCGTTTGTACATCCACGTCAGCTTCGCCACCAAAGCCTGACAGAGTGCAGCAATTGCCAGTTCGTCTTCGATGGTCGCTGGCATATCACAGACACGAAACTCAAGCGTATAGAAGAACGGGTGGGGCCTGATGTCCCACCAGATACGCTTGCCGTTGTCAATACAGCCTGCTTTGATCAAACTGTTAATGTATTCGTGAAAGTGGCCTGTTGAGTTAAATACATCCGGCACACCTGAACGAGCAAGACCCTTTGCTACTATAGTACGATAGGATTTGAGGCCAGAGTTGCGCCCCAGCCAGAAAGGAGAGTTCGCTGAAATTGCCAGCAGATGAGGTAGCCATGTGCGCAATTGGTTCATCAACGGAATAGCCATCTCATAATCTTCAAGACCGACATGCACATGAAGTCCGCAGACTATCATGATGCGTGCTACATCCTGGTATTCTTGCTCCAACTGCTCATAGCGTGTACCCTGAGATCTGACCTGCTCCCAGTAGTAAGCGCTGGGATGTGTTCCCGCACTGATGAGCGCTAGGTCTTCGGTGTCCACCAGTTCTGCTGTCTTGGCTCGCAACCTATACAGTTCCGTGCGCAGAGCTGCTATGTTAGGACAGACATCAGTGATAACCTCAAGCATTGATTGGAGAAACTCTTCTTTGATTTGATCGCCCAGCACAGGGGTGCCTTTTTCGAGGACTGTATGGACACGAGAGGCTAATTGACCCGTATGTTTATTGACCATCTGAAACTCTTCTTCAACTCCGAGTGTAAAACACGATGCTGCCATAGCATGCTCCTTTCTTGTTGGATATCATTTGGTCAGTACAAAATTTAGTATTTACAAGAAATGAAAGAGGAATAAAAAGAGGGAATAAAAAGAGATAGGGGAATAGATTCATTGAGGAGTGGTACGCTGTCGCGCGTACTAGCATAATAAGCACCTCTCGCGAAACTATTACATTCACCTTGTATCAAGTTACTACGACACAAAAAAGTGTCAGGAGTTATAGTGTACACAAGCAATATATCATCTGTCAAGAGGAAAGACCCGCAATTTGAAACTTAACCATAAAATGGGGGACGAAGGTAAAAGCATATCAAGGTAGAAACACAATTTGGTATGAGGGGATGCGCAAACACGTTCTGCTTGTTTCTAGCCCAAATTGTATCATAATGTTACTGTAATTATCTTCATCGCGTTATAACACAAGAGGATATAATTATGGACCCTGCGTGCAGAGATGTATGTATATGCTTGTATAATAAATACGGGTAGGAGGAGCGCGAGTGAAAATCATGGTGGCAGATGATGACCGCGATATGGTGGATATGCTGAGTTATTGGCTCAAAGGACATGGCTATGAGGTAGTACGAGCTTTTGATGGAGAGCAGGCAGTAAAGCGCTGGCGCGAGACATCGCCGGACCTTGTCATTCTTGATGTTCAAATGCCTAAGCTGGATGGCTTTGAAGTTTGCCGCCAGATGCGTAGTGAAAGCAATGCGATGGTCTTAATTTTGACCGCACATGACCGTGAAGATGATGAAATACGTGGGTTAGAGATGGGAGCCGATGATTATTTGCGCAAGCCGTTTAGTCCAAGGCAGTTGCTAGCACGCATCAAGGCAGTCATGCGCCGCTCAACTAATGCAATAGGCACCGCTGGTTCATCGACTATCACTATCGGACCTGTTACGCTTGATGCGATGCGCCACGAGGTGACGCGCGATGGTATGAAGGTAAGACTCACCCCTACGGAGAGTCGTCTCTTTCACTTGTTACTCACCCATACGGGGCAGGTGCTGACCACGGATATGATCATTGAGCGTGTCTGGGGCTATAACGAAGTGGGCGATACTGGCCTAGTGAAGACACACATTCGTCACCTGCGACAGAAGGTCGAGCCGGACCCAAATAGCCCGCGTTATATTATGACTGTGCCCGGTGTGGGTTATACCTTTACTCCTCCTCGTTGATTAGCAGCCTATTTTTGCTGGCACCTACGGAGCTTGTAAACTGAACATGTGGTGTTTTTTGTGTGCTGAAGAGCATTGCCCTTTCAAGTAATATTCAATTGCACATTTTCATTTTGTTCATCTATAATATATATTTGATTCCAGCCTTCGCTCGGTGCTGCGAGCAGTGTTTGTTGCAGCAATTGTGTATGACGAGCTATCACCCGTTCACCGACACTACGCTTACGTTCTAGGTCTCGTTGTAGACATGTCGACGCTGAGATAGTAAAGATGAGCAGCAGGGATGAGTAGTGGTTGCTCCGAGCCAATTCGAGTAGTTTGTGCCTTGCCGGCGCTTGCAGAGCGGTACTATCCGCGATAGTAAAGCGCCTCTGTAAGAGACGCTTCTGAATAATGAAGTGGAACAGGTCAAAAGCATCACGGCTCACTTGCTGGTTTGCCTCATCATCACAGACAAGAGCACGACAATAGTCCGACGATACAACCGTTGTCGCTCGTAAGCCGTAATGGCTGTGTTGCTCTACAAGGCGTTGGGCGAAGGTGCTCTTGCCGCAGCCCGCGGGTCCACACAGCACTAGCAACGTTCGCCACGGCGTCGTGATGGTGGGGAAATTGCGCGTGCAACTGCTTTCTGGATGCCGCGTGTCCATTGCTATGATTCCCCTGTTCTGATATAATGCCGATATACACTATCATATAACAATTCGACAATACTTCTGCGTGTAGAACATGATATAGAGGAGGAAGTCGTGGCTGTAAAAATACCCATGACCAGTGCGGAAATCCGCACGCGCTACCTTGAGTACTTCGTACATAAGGGTCATCTCAAGGTTCCCAGTTCATCACTTGTACCACACAATGATCCAACGGTGTTGCTCACTACCGCTGGTATGCAGCAGATGATTCCCTATTTTTTGGGCCGCGAAACTCCTCCCGCAGTACGTCTGACTTCAGCACAGAAATGCTTCCGTAGCACAGATATCGACAAGGTTGGCAATGAGCGCACGCTCACATTTTTTGAAATGTTGGGCAATTTCTCGGTGGGCGACTACTTCAAGCGCGAAGCGATTGGTTTCGCCTGGGAATTTCTCACACAGGTTGTTAACTTGCCCACCGATCGCCTGCATCCCACAGTCCATCCAAAAGACGATGAGGCCCCCGTTTACTGGCGAGAGATAGCGGGCATTCCCGACGAGGCAATTGTGCGCCTTGAGGACAACTGGTGGGGGCCACCTGGTGCCTGTGGTCCCTGTGGTCCCGACTCCGAGATTTACTATGATCGCGGTGTTGAGCACGGTTGTGGTCAGCCTGACTGCAAGCCAGGCTGTGATTGTGAGCGTTTCCTGGAGATATGGAATCTAGTATTCATGCAGTTCTACCAGGACTTAGAAGGGTTGCGCACTCCCCTGCAGAAGAAGAATATTGATACAGGTATGGGCTTGGAGCGTCTCGCTCTGGTAGTGCAAGGCAAAGAATCGGTCTTTGACACGGACATGTTTCGTAGCATCATCGACCATTTCGCCTCGCTCGCCAGAACCTCCTACGGCAAGTCAGTTGAGGCTGATACCTCGCTGCGGGTTATTGCTGATCATGCTCGTTCTCTCGTCTTCCTTGCCGCCGATGGTGTACTACCAAGTAACGAGGGACGGGGCTACATCTTCCGTCGTATCCTACGGCGGGCTGTGCGCCATGGCAAACTGCTAGGGTTGGAGAAGCCATTTCTCTCGCAGGCCGCTGACACCGTGATTGATCTGATGGGCGATCACTATAGCGAACTACGCAGTCGCCGAGGGCTTATTAGCGAGATACTGAGTCTTGAAGAGAAAAAGTTTGGGCAAACACTCAACAGTGGGTTGCAACTCTTGAACGAACTGCTTGACAAGTTGAAGCACCAAGGAAAGACAGTGATCACAGGCGAAGAAGTGTTCAAACTCTACGATACACATGGCTTTCCCGTAGAATTAACACAGGAAATTGCAGCGGAACAGGGATTTACCATTGATACCTCCGGTTTTGATCACGCTATGCAGCGTCAGCAAGAGCGCAGTAGAGTAGCGAATGTGTTTGTACAGGCACAGGACGATAAGGCTCTTGCCGAGATTCTCCAGCGTGTCGGACCTACGAAGTTTCTAGGCTACGATGGCATTACAGGTAGTGCTAAAGTGGTTGGTCTAGTGGTTAATAGTGAGCAGGTCGAGAGTATAAGTGCGCCCCAGCAAGCACTAGTCATACTTGATGCTACTCCATTTTACGCTGAGAGTGGCGGCCAGATCGGGGATCGTGGTGAGATCACCGCCCCGATGGGGGTGTTCCAGGTAGGTGATACGAGCCGCCCGTTGAAAGGGCTGATCGTACATTATGGGACGCTGACAGAAGGGCACCTACGCGTCGGTGACAGTGTACAGAGTAACGTCATTGAGCAGCGGCGCGAAGACACCATGCGTAACCATAGTGCCACTCATCTTCTGCACAAGGCACTGCGTGACCTTATCGGTCCGCAGGTAGAGCAGCGTGGTTCGCTTGTCGAGCCTGAACGTCTGCGTTTCGACTTTGCCTGTCCGCGTCCGTTAACGAAAACCGAACTCGTGCAGCTTGATGAACAGATAAACCGTTGGATTCGGGCCGATTATCCTGTTCATACGAACATCACACCTTTGCAGGAGGCAATAGCTACGGGAGCGATGGCTCTGTTTGGCGAGAAGTACGACGATTTGGTGCGCGTCGTATCAATGGGTAGTAGTATTGAGTTATGCGGCGGAACACACTGCACTTCTACAGGCCAGATCGGCCTGTACAGTACAGTACAGGAAGCCAGCGTTGCGGCTGGCATCAGGCGTATCGAAGCGCTCACTGGACACGGTGCTGAAGCGTACCTACGCCGTCGCAACACCAGCATTGAAGCGGTGGCGACTACCCTACAAACAACGCCAGATTTGCTTGAAACACGTGTGAGCCAGCTTGTACAGGATTTGGCTCAAGCTCGTCGTCAGATTGCGCAACTTCAGCATGACGAGGCGTTGCGTCAGGCCGAGAGCATTGCCGCACGCAGCCAGGAGGTAATGGGCATACCCGTGGTAGCAGCGACCACGCATGCACCAGACGACAAAGTATTGCGCGAAATGGGCGATATGGTGCGCAGCAAACTCAGCAAACCAGGGGTTGTCGTTCTCGCTAGCATACTAGAAGAGCGAGTCGCGATCCAGGTAAGCATCGACACTGTTCTCACCAAACATGGGCTACACGCGGGCAAAATTGCCGGACTTGTAGGAGAACGCCTGGGCGGCAAAGGTGGTGGACGCCCAGAATCGGCCCAAGGCGGCGGTAAAAACAAAGCTGAACTCGGTGCCGCCCTCGACCTAGTTGCTCACTATGTAAAGGAACATTTTCAGTAAAAAGCGGGGTTCTGAGGCAGAGGCCCTTTTGCCAAAACCCGGGCTTTTGTGCTATAACGTACACGATATGCACATCACACACATGTATGGCAGTGTATCAGCAGGGTTTGGAACAAAGACATGATGGATCTTCTTCAACGTCTGCGCAACCTCTTCCCAGGGAGACACGAAGAAAATGGACACTATGAGTATGATGATCAGTTCTCCCCTGATGAGAACGGTCAGCGTCAACTCTTTACTGCACTCGATATCGGCACTGCCTATGCGAAAGCGATCATTATAGAAATACACGGAGACGTTGCTGAGGTATTAGGGGTAGGGCGGCATCCACAGAGCTACACCCATATGTCCGATGGCATTGTCACCGATATTCCGGGAGTGATCGCCAACTGTAACGAGGCTTTACTCAAGGCGGAAAAGCAGGCAGGTTCTATTGTAGCTCCTTCGGCTGTAATCGGTATTGCTGGAGAACTGGTAAAGGGCAGTTCAACAATTGTAAACCGGACACGGCCGAAAGCTGATAAGCCAATTACTGCAGAAGAGCTGGAAGCGCTCATTGAACAGGCACAACAGAAGCTGTTGAAGAATGCCAAAGGGCGCATCGCAGCGGAGACGGGCTATCCAAACATTGAGGTTCGCTTAACAAATGCGGCCGTCATTTCCGTTCGCGTCGATGGACAGGCCGTGAGCAACCCGATAGGCTTTCGTGGTCGTCACTTTACCCTTACGCTCTTCAGTGCCTTTGCCCCTCTCATGCAGTTAGGGGCATTACAAACGGTTGCAACGGGACTAGACTTAACACTCCACGCAATTGTGGCAGAACCGTACGCTCTGGCACGCTGTCTAAGCACGAACGCAAGTGACGATAGCGGAGCCATCTTCATTGACATCGGTGGTGGCACTACCGATATCGCGCTGGTACGACAGGGTGGTATCGAAGAGACACGTATGTTTGCGCTGGGAGGCCGTACCTTTACGCGCCGCATAGCCACAAGTAAGGGTATCTCGGTCAAAGATGCTGAACGCTTGAAAATTAGCTATAGTAACGGAGAGATCAAAGGTACAGGCCAGGATGAGTTGCAGGCTATTCTTGCTCCAGAGTGCCAAACATGGATGGACAGTGTTGAGCTACTGATCGAAGAATTAGCTAAAAACGAGCTTTTGCCACCTGCTATCTACACCGTTGGTGGTGGCTCTGCTCTGCCTGACTTGCAGGAGAAGCTTGAAAGTTTTCCCTGGACTAAGCGGCTGCCCTTCTCCCGTCCTCCGATCATACGCACTGTTCAGCCTGAAATGGTCGGGGCCATCATTGATAACAAGGGGCTACTTGTCAACGCACAGGATATTACACCCATGGCACTGGCCTATCAGGCGATTGAATTGCAGAACGAGAACAATGTCTTGGATAGGGCTTTGGGCCGCGTGATTGAGAACATGCATATATAAATGCAGAGGCTTTCAGTCGATTGAAAAGGGTACAATAGGTTTATGAGCGATGAGCAGACAATCTACATCAACCCAGAGGATGATTTAACGACGGTACGTGAGCGTCTTGAACAGACCCCATCGCAGCGTATTGCTCTAGTGATTCCGCGCCAGACACAATTGCGCAGTCATGTCGCTTGG
>JAFATZ010000402.1 GCA_019243675.1 Ktedonobacteraceae bacterium
CCACCAGTATCATATGCGTACATGGTGGGACGAGGGCTACAAGCCGCCTATTTGTATACAGAGTACACAAAACACGTGCGAGGGCCAACAGACATGGCCAGGTGTCGGTCCCTTTCTCTGGCTCAGCTACGGAGACAATCCACCTCCTCACGCCACCTTTAATCTGAGGCTGGCTGCACAGCACATCTGGCAGTGGTGGTGGCAGCGTAGAGCGATTGGCAATACCGACGGCACGTATGATATGGGTCTTTTTATTCGTAAAGACTTGGGTGTGACGCCCTAGTACTACAGTTGCAGTTGCACAGCCATTCGGCGCTTGCAATGGCAAAGCCGTGCGATGGCTTGATGTGTACGCCTCCAATACGACCAAGCGAGGTAGTAGAGAGAAGAGAAGGAGACAGTCTTCACAAGATAATAAAAGAGTCGTCGCACTTCTGGAATACTTAGTGGCACCATCACTGGCAAATTGCGATCGGCTTGTGGTTGATCTTGCTGGATCTGGGGTTGTCCCGTGGTAGGTATTCTGTCCCCAGTTCTGTTCTCTTTCTCCCCATTGTAGCAGGAGTCATTCCCCTCACTCCGTATCCGCAGAACTGTAAGGAAAACTTGGGCTATTAGACAGAGGGTAATATGGCGATACCAGCCGTGCCAGGAGCGAACCTCATAGCCATCGAGTCCAACCTCGCCTTTCCCGACTTCAAAGCATTGCTCAATACGCCAACGCCCACCAAGGGCTTGTATTATCTCGGAGAAGGATGTTCCAGTACGAGCAAAGACCAGAAAGAACGCTTGATCTGGCGGCTTGGCTCCAGATGAGATGCTCTGTCGGACAACCAAC
This sequence comes from Ktedonobacteraceae bacterium, assembly GCA_019243675.1. Lineage (GTDB taxonomy): Bacteria > Chloroflexota > Ktedonobacteria > Ktedonobacterales > Ktedonobacteraceae > JAFATZ01. Next base: position 839 of record JAFATZ010000402.1, read on the forward strand.
CAACGCTGCCACCCTTCCGCATCTGGACTGCTGAATTCAATTCTCATCCAGTCGTAGAGCCGAGGGCCTTTCGCTCCATTCCCTGCGCTGTGTCGCTGCCACTGCTCGCGTGCTCTTTCCTGGACGAGATCATCCACACGTACCCGCCTGCCTGAGACATCGACCTGCTCCTGGCACGAGACAGCGAATGCATATGCCTGTCGCCTCGTTTCCAATGCTGCTCGGAGGGGTGGGTTGCTTCCATAAACCGTATCGCCCGTGACCCATGCAGCCGATATGCCTGCATCCCATGCACGCTGTAACATATGCAGAGCGAGTGTTGGCTTGGTGGCAAACGTGATCTCTCCTGGCACATATGCTGCATGGCAGCGTTCGGGATCCTGGGTCCAACTCTTGGGAAGGTAGAGTTCCCGATCAATGAGCGCATGCCCCTTCGGACTGGCGTAGGCGAGAAAGACCCCGATTTGACAATTTTCGATCCGCCCTGCCGTTCCGCTGTACTGTCGCTGAACACCGACAGACTTGGTTCCCTTTTTCAAGAAGCCCGTTTCGTCAAGAATCAAGGTGGCTTGCGAGTCTGCAAGAACCTCACACACATACGCACGGAGTTCATCACGCATAGCATCTTCATCCCACTTTGCCCGGTCCAACAGATACTGGACTCCATATGGGGTGGGTGCCCCGGTTTCTTCTGCGATCTGCCATCCGTTTTTCCGTTCGACAGGACTGAGGAGTCCTCGCAGATAGGCCCAGTATCACGTAAGCTGCTATCAAGGGCAAAGTAGCGGGAAATTCGGGTAAAAAGAGTGTTGATCGGCATATAAGCTGCTCACGGCAAGCGAGGAAACGACCTGATCGTCCATTCGACACGCTTTTTTCTCTGCTCTGCCCATGTCCAGGTAAGTGACCTCAGTTGGCTTGAGAAGGGCAATCAGCACTTGCTTTGCCCTTGATAGCAGCTTACGTGATACTGGGCCAGATAGCTTTGCACTCGATGCCTGGTAGCTTTTCGAACAAACAGATGACCGATACGTTGGCACAATTGCTCAAAGGTCGTAGTCCAGATTGCCTCGACGGCAACAGACGTATTTTCCGAAGAAAAAAAGGAGGTCTGCAATGGTTTTCTTTCCGTAACTATTAAGGGCTTCTCTGTTAGCTTCTTCAGTGTCTGCGGCGCACACGAGGTTTTTGAATTCGAATGCGGTGGGCCTGGGTCTCGGCAACCAGGCCCACCGCATTCGAATTCACTGAGATTACATGATCAGGTTTCCACCGTCCACTGTGAGATACGCACCAGTGACGAAGGATGCTTGGTTTGAGGCCAGGTATGCAATGGCAGCAGCGACATCTTCGGGCTTGCCATTTCGCCGTAGGGGGGTCGCTTGTGCCATCTGATCTCGTCTTTCTTGTGGTGTACCCGCGTTCAGATCGGTGACGATGTGACCCGCACTCACAGCATTCACCCGAATGCCAGAGGGTCCCAACTCCTCTGCCATGTTTTTGACCATACTTTCGACGCTTGCCTTCCCTATCGCAATCGTCATGCCCCTCCCTCCGGGTACAGGCCGCCGTGCTGTCGTTGCACTGACAAAAACGATGCTGCCCCGATGTTGTTTGATCATGATAGGAAGGACAGCCTGACTGGGATAGAATGCAGCTTGCAATTGTCCCCGGACAAATGACTCCAAGACCTCCCATTTGCTTCCAGTGAAAGGGGCGAGGACAGCCTGAAGCTGCTCGCTAGCGGAGAGTGTGAGGCTTTCGGAGGAACTGCTGAAGGCTGGGGCATTAAGGATCAGGGTATCAATTGGGCCAAGAGCCTCTCCAACAGATTGCACCATCGCCTCCACCTGCCCTGCATTCGCCACATCAGCCTGGACGGCGAGTGCTTTGCCTCCTGCTTTCTCGATGGTCGAGACAACCGCCTGTGCGGCGGCTTCATTCCGATAGTAGTTGACCGCTACCCTGGCTCCATACCGTCCAAGCAGAAGAGATGTAGCTGCGCCAATACCCCGGCTTCCTCCAGTGACTAACGCGACGCGGTCCTGCATGGGTTGATAGATATCTGGAAAGGTCTGTTCTCCTGAGATCATCTGATGATATTCTTTCTCGTTACTTTTGTTCAAATTTTTCAGCCGGTATTTGTTCTTTAAGAACATAGGGCCGGTTATCGCGCCTCGTGTAAAATACACGTTGCGATAGGGCCGCAGAAGAGAGAGGGAGGAGAGCCTGGGCTCAATGCATGTTCCGAGATCGACAAGAGCTTCGCAAAGACCCTACGGCTGGCATCGCTGCATCCACTTGCCACATTGTAGTATGAAAGCACAATGTAATCATGGAGCCATTGGCCAGTATTTCCCTGTACCAACGAACAGGAGGGTATAGGGAACCGACGGGTATTTCTCACAGAGCCTGTGGTTATGGAAACAGAGAAAAGAGGAGCCTCTGAAATCCGGCAAAAACCTTCCACCACACTTAACAGAGTAACTTTACTAGAGAACTACAACTGTAGTACTAGTTGCTAAGTGGACGAGCAGATCATCTGCAAGAGATAGAAAGCGAGGAAAGATATATGGATGAGCAAACAAACATTACGCCGAGCACAAGCCTCACAGCCGCTCAACAGGCTCTCGCAACCCTATGGGAAGAGCACATGCATAGCGAGTTTGTGACGCACAATCTCGAGGATACCCTGGACACTATGGTCGAGGACGCCACCGTCAACAACGTTCCCGTGTTGACCGGTGGAGTAGGCCGCGATGAGGTGCGGGAGTTCTACGGCAAACGCTTCATCCCGCAGATTCCCCTGGATATCGAGTTTACGCCAATCTCACGAACGATTGGTACGGATCGACTGGTCGATGAGTTGGTCGTCAAGTTCACCCACACGATCCAGATGGACTGGA
>JAFATZ010000049.1 GCA_019243675.1 Ktedonobacteraceae bacterium
ATTCAAAACAATTGGTGCTCTGATCACCAACTAGCGTTACACTAGTGATAAATAAAGGAAAGGTAATACCACCTTGAGAGTGAGCACCATGATAGAAGCACTGAAGGACGCGTTTAACGAAGTAGCACAGCTTCCCGAAGAGGAGCAAAGATACATCGTTGAGATCATAAGGCGAGAAATAGCTTCAGAAAAGCGCTGGCAAACTCTCTTTGATGATCCCAGGTCTGAACGTGCCCTTGAAGGTCTAGTGGCTGAGGCGCTTGCAGAGGATAGAGCCGGAGAAACAGAAGAGATCATGGGAGATAGCTATCTCCCATGTTACCAAGACTAGTCAATGTTAGGAAGCCTGCTTGAGGCCCTCAGTAGCGATCTCGATCTTGATCACATCACCCACGAGGAAGCCACCAGTTTCCAAGGCCCGATTCCAGGTCAAACCGAAGTCTTTGCGATTGATCGAGGTCTTAGCCTCAAAACCAGCGACCTCTCCACCTGTCATAGGATGCTTCCCGCGCCCCGTGAGTTGGGTATCAAGCACCACTTCGCGGGTGACTCCATGGATTGTCAGGTTTCCGATCACCTTCGCATGGTCATTACCCTCCGGCTCAACGCGAGTGCTCTTGAAGGTGATCGTCGGGAAGTTCTCGACATCTAGGAAATCGGGGGACTTGAGATGGTTGTCGCGATAGTCCAGTGCCGAATACAGACTGTTTGCCTGGATCTCTACCTGCACCGAAGATCGGGACGGATCAGCCTCGTCCAGCAAGATGGTTCCTTGTACACTCTTGAAATGGCCCTTGACCGTGGTAAACATGTGCTTGCCGGAGAACTCGACAAGGGTGTGGCCAGGATCGAGCTGCCAGCGACTGGTAGTTCCGCTTTGTGTTTCATTGGAAATTGTCATGGTATGGCTCCATTCTTTCATAAGAAATTGCTAGATGTTGTTGAGAGAAGGAGCGAACAAGACTGATAGTTCCTTTTCTCAACATACTTTCCTTACGAAAGTAAGTATATCTTAGAAAGCTGATGTTGTCAAGAATATTGCTCTGAAAAAAGCAAAAGCATGGTATACTTATGCTATGAAGACACCCGACCACGAACCACCAACTGAAATACCCGCTGCCTGTGCAACTAGTCCAATGGGGCGTGCTATTCGCTTGATTGGAGATATGTGGATTCTGCTGATCGTTATTACTTTGTTAGGGGGGGCAAAACGATTTAACGAACTGCGCGAGCTACTAGGCCATATCAGCTCGAAGACGCTCTCGCAGCGCCTCAAGTTACTGGAAGAGATGGGGTTTGTGCAGCGGCAAGCTTTCTTGGAGATTCCGCCCCGCGTTGAGTATCACCTCACTGAAAAAGGACAGGCACTAGGAGACGTGATTGCAGCCATTGAGCAGTTCGCTCAAAAGAACCTCTCTGATCTCGACGCTCCTACTGCGGTCGCTGATGGCCTCACCCAAGCGCAGTCTTGCGCGCAGGATTGGAGTGAAGGAAGCTTAGATGAGCATTAGGGTATGACGTAACGTCATATGCAAGACCTTTTTGGCATAATTTGGAGGGATTGCTAAAATCTGGCTTCGCCGATTCTTTAAATATACTTCGTGCAGCTTCTCTGAAAGCCTTACATCTGATCGGGGTCTATTCCTAACGAACGCAATTTCTCAGCCAGAGCCTCATCTCTAGTGAGGCGCAGTTGACCATTGCTATCATACAGGCGCAGATACCTATTGTCTGGCAACAAAAAGCTCTCCAACTGCTGGCTCCACAGACGCCCCTCTGGCTCAAGAGGCAGTTCGCGCATGGTACGCCCTGCTCGATCCAGTCGCCAGCCAAAGAGTCGACGGCCATCTCGTGTGAGTGGACGTAGGTTAGGATCATAGGCAAAGTACTCCTGCACACCCATCAGCATATACTGCATCGGCTTCTCTTGCAAGTCCTTTTTCCAGGTTTCTTGAGCACCAATTTCCACAATCACCTGTGGTGCTGGCCCGGTCTTGCTCACCCGCCAACTGCGCACGCGTCCAAACGGGACTCCTTTGATCACGGCAATATCTGGCTCCAAGGGGTACTCATTGGGATCAGAGGTTTGGTAGAAGTTGAGGTTTTTATGAATACTACAGGTCTGAGCGGGAAAGAGCTTGGTAAGCACATTCATCAGATAGTGAACCAGCCTGGAATGAAACGAAGGTTCTCCCATCAAATCCTTCTCAGTGGAGTGGGAATCGTAGTAATAGGCTACCTCGTCGTGTTCACGTCGTTCGGCCATTGCACGCGCTCCTTGTGGACTATCGTCGCTTGCTACGTTGCCTCTGCCCCATCTTGCTCTTACTGAACGTCTGCCTGCCTGGCGGGTCGACAGATTCCATCGGCTGAGTCTATAATAGCATATGCTTGGAATGGCCGCAAGGATCCTCTGTGCTTCACGGATGTGCTATAATTATGCATACATAGACCTTTAAAGCAGAGGGGCAAAAGAAATGAAAGCAAATGGGAGACTCTGTGACTCGACCGATCATCTGTCCAACTCTAGTTGGACGAGCAGGCTATCTTGCAACCTTGCAGCTACTCATTGAGCAGGCAAAACAGGGAGAGGGATATGGCCTTCATCTATCAACACAGTCACCTGTGCTTCTCCTCATTGAGGATGTGCATTGGAGCGACGACACGAGCCTAGACTTCCTTCACTATCTGACGCGACGTTCTACGTCTCAGCCTATCCTTCTGCTGGCAACTTACCGCCATGATGAGATGCGGCCAGAGTTGAGAAGCTGGCTTGCACAACTCAACCGCGAACGGCTCACTCAAGAGATGCGCCTTGTGCCTCTTTCGCACAACGACGTTGATACGATGCTCTCTCCCATGCTGCCGTACCAATTCACAGAAAGCAGAGACGACTATGACAAATGAATTGAAATTGATGTGTGTCCTAGCACATCCAGATGATGAATCCTTAGGCAATGGTGGCATACTGGCGAAATATGCTGCCGAAGGAGTCAAAACGTATCTTGTGACCGCAACACGGGGTGAGCGTGGATGGTTCGGTGACGAGGGAGAGTACCCAGGTTTGGAAGAGCTAGGCAAGATACGTGAGAATGAACTGCTGGACGCGGCAGAAGTACTCGACATTCGCTACGTAGATTTTCTCGATTACATTGATGGAGACCTAGATCAGGCCCATCCAGCAGAGGCCATTGCGAAGATCGTTGGACATCTACGCCATGTCAGGCCTGATGTGGTCGTCACCTTCGGGCCATATGGAAGCTATGGACACCCCGATCATATTGCCATTTCGCAATTCACCACGGCTGCCATTGTTGAGTCTGCCAACCCGAACTCTTCATACTACCAGAACATGGCTCCGCATAGTGTCTCAAAGTTGTACTACATGGCTGAGACGCAGGACATCTCTGCCGTCTATCAATCCGTCTTCGGCGATCTGGTCATGAACATTGATGGCGTGAAGCGCGGTATGGTCACTTGGCCAAGTTGGTCGGTGACCACCAGGATTGACACATGGAAGTACCAGTACACTGTCTCGCGTGCAATTTCTTGCCATCGAACGCAACTGCCTGCTTATCATATACTTGAACAGCTCTCGGAGGAGCAACGCAAAATGTTATGGGGCTCCCAGTGCTATTACCGTGCTTATAGTCTGGTCAACGGCGGTAGGCAGCCAGAAGAGGATCTGTTCGAGGGATTACGATAAAATCCGAAAGTCTCATACCTGATCGGGGTCTATTCCTAATGCGCGCAATTTCTCAGCTAGAGCATCAGCACGCTGCTTCTCGGCATCAGCACGCCTCGTCTCAACACGTCTAGCCTCTGCCTCTGCATCAGCACGCCGCCTCTCGGCATCAGCACGCCTCGTCTCTGCACGCCTGGCCTCTGCCTCCGCTTCAGCCCTGGTCAGACGCAGTTGTCCAACCCGATCATAGAGGCGCAGATAGGCACGGTCTGACACCAAATAGCTCTCCAGATGCCGACTCCACAGCCGCCCATCTGGCTCAAGAGGCAGCGGGTGCATGCTGCGGCTTACTCGGTCCAACCGCCAGCCAAACAAGCGACGACCACCTCGTAGTAGTGGCCGTTCATTAGGGTCGTAGGCAAAATATTCTTCCACCCCCATCTTCGCATACTTGCTGGGCTTTTCAGCCAAGTCCTTGGACCACGTTTCTTGCGAAGCAATCTCCAAGACCACGTGGGGGGCAGGCCCTGTCTGGCCCACCCGCCAACTGCGCACCCACTCGAAGTCCACGCCTTTGACCACTGCAATATCAGGAGCGACAGGATGCTCCTTCCAATTGGGGGTTTGGTAGAAGTTCAGGTTTTCATGCACAGCACAGGGTTGCTGGTCAAAGAACCAAGCCAGCACTTCCATCAGATAGCGTATCAGCGCGGCATGTACGGCGGTTTCCCCCAACAAGTCCTCCTCGGTGGGGTGCATATCGTAGTAGTAGGCGATCTCGTCGTGTTGTAGTCGTTCGGCCATAGTGCTCTCCCTAGTGGGGTACCATCACTTGCTACGTTGCCTCTGCCCCATCTTGCTTGTACTGAACGTCTCTGCCGCCCAGGCGGGTCGACAAATGGCTTCTGCTGAGTCTATACTACCATATCCTCGGAGGGACTGCAAGGGTCGCTGGGTCTTTGCTCAGTTTTGGCTACGACTCGAACTTATCAATCAAAAACGTGCGGCTATAATGCAGCAGAATCGGGCTGCCGTGGGGACACACTGCTGGAGCGCTCACCTCGGCCAGCGTCTTGAGCAGAGTCGCTTGCTCTGCCGCGCTCAGTAGCCGCCCACGGCGCAT
>JAFATZ010000097.1 GCA_019243675.1 Ktedonobacteraceae bacterium
AGGAAGGAGAAGGCGAGCACAATAGCCGCTAACACACAACAAGGAACGAGAACTTCCCAAAAGTGTCCAGCTAGAATTTGCTGAGACCCAGCAGCAATCATAAGTCCTATACTGGAACCTGGAGCCTGTACGCCTAACCCCAGGAAACTGATACCGGCTTCACCAATAATGGTGTTAGAGATATCAAGGGTTGCCACAACGATCACAAGGCTAAACAAGTTAGGGATGATATGGCGTATAATGATGCCCCAACTACTCGTTCCTGAGCTGCGAGCGGCCTCAATAAATTGTTGTTCCTTGAGTTGCAGCGTCTGACCTCGAACATAGCGTGCCATAAGCGGCCACGTGGTAAAGGCAAGCGCTAGAGAGACAAGCAGTAGTCGTGCGTTGCCATTTGGGCCAACGACTGGAATTTTACTCAAATGTATATCGGCCCAGTTGCCAAATATGCCCGCAATAAGTATAACGAACAGCAACCCAGGAAAGGCAAACATGAGATCGGTGAAACGTGCCAGCAGTTGATCGATCCAGCCTCCATAATAGCCAGCAAGAACGCCGATAAGCACACCTAGGGCAATATCCACGAGTTCTACTACCAGGGCTACCGCTAATGAGATGAGTACGCCCTGCATCAAGCGAGCGAGAATATCGCGCCCAATCTCATCAGTACCAAGCCAGTTGTGTGCGGAAGGAAGTTGATCCTGAGTGTTCTGGCCTAGTTCTTCATAAGAGAAGCTGTGATATTGACTTGGGCCGACTACACCATTCACGCTACTCTGATATGGCCCACCAACGTGCTGATAGATAGGTGGGCCAATCAGCGCTAGCACGATGAAAAACACAATCACCCCTATACTCACCATCGCACGTTTGTCACGTCGTAGCCGCCGTAGTGAGTCTTGTAATGGAGAAGTTGACTTTTTTTTCTGGTCCCCTTCAATGGGGTAAGTTCCTGTATCAGGTGTGAGTATCGTGGGTACCAGTGTGGTATCTGGCAGCATCACGCCAGGAGAGACGCTTTCCGACTGTTGATCTTTTGTATCCATGTCTCCTTCTCTCCTATGAAACCTTAATGCGTGGGTCAACAACTGTATAGAGGATGTCTGCCAGCAAATTCCCTAGCACGACTACAACTGCTAGCAAGACTGTTGTCGCCTGAATGACTGGATAATCCAGATTTTGGATGGATGACAAGGTAATATCGGCGATTCCTGGAATATTGAAGATAAGTTCAATAAAAAAAGCACCTGCAACAAGAAAACTGATGGCGTAGCCAAGGTAGGTGATGATGGGTATCAGAATATTACCGAACGCGTGACGGTAGACGACGACGCGTTCGGTCATACCCTTGGCGCGAGCGGTTCGCACGTAATCCTGGCGCAAGACTTCTAGCATGCTCGTGCGCGAGAGGCGCGCGAAGTAGGCTACCCCTGTTGCCGCATAGACGAGGATGGGAAAGAGTTTAAACTGTATGTCTGACCAAGAGTACGACCAGGCATTGCCCCAGTTTGCTGCAGGCCAGCCAAAGCCAACATGTTGATCTAGCCAGACGATAGCCACTTGTACGAGGACGCCGAGTACGAAGACTGGCACGGCATAGATGGCTAGCATGACACCCATATTTGTAGTGTCGAGCCAGGAGTTAGCTTTCAGTGCAGAAAAGATGCCCAGTGGCACTCCCACGAGCACCTGTATGAGTAGCGCCCACAGACCCAACTCGGCGGAGATTGGCACGCCATCTTTGAGAATATCCCAGACTGCACGGTTTTTATATTGATATGAATAGCCGAAGTCGAACTGAACCAGATGCTTGAGAAAGTTATAATACTGCTGATACCACGGAAGGTCCAACCCGTACGCGTGTTTAAGCTGGAGGTACTCTGCACGAGAAAAGTGCTGACCCAATAACTGGACGATTGGATCGCCAGGGGCAAAGTATCCCATGATAAATGTCAGGAAGGTGACACCTAGAATAACAAATAACAGGCCGATGAGCCTTTTTGTTAAGAATTGAAGCATGCTATGCCTTGTACCTGCCTTTCGAAGGGCAGGGGACGGAGTGCCTCTGCCGGGGTTCAAGGAATGATTGTACCTATTTTATGTGGAGTAGGTGCTATTGTCAAGCTAACGAATGACTCTTGCGTATCCGTTCTCGGTAGGGGCCCGATTGATCGTGCCCTGGGTGGGGGCACAATGAATTGGGCCCCTACCCAGGGGAATGCATCACATCGCGTCAATGAACCGTGATGTAGATGTTTGCCCAGTCATTGGGATCGCAAAACTCGCCGACGCCATTGTCAACGATACCATAGACGTACGGTTTGCGTAGGGCAGCTCCAGGACCTG
>JAFATZ010000107.1 GCA_019243675.1 Ktedonobacteraceae bacterium
CCCGAAGCAGCCGCCTCCATCCTGTGGCGCGACACCTCATTTGCTCCTCAGGCAGCCGAGGCTATGCGTATCAGCGCACGCGAGCTGTATCGCCTCGGCCTGATCGACGAACTGGTGCCGGAGCCGCCAGGTGGTGCTCATCGCAACCAGCGACTAGCCGCTGCTAATCTCAAAGCAGTGTTGCTCAAACACCTAGCAGAGCTAAAACCCCTCTCTCTTGACGAACTGCTGGAAAAGCGCTATCGCAAGTTCCGCAGCATTGGCAAGCACGGCAAATCTGTAGGGTCGAACATGCTTCGTGCTAACACTTGACTTCTCTGTGTCGATGCGCTATTATAGCCCTGTCAACACCAGCCGGTGTGGCGGAACGGTATACGCGCTTGTCTCAAAAACAAGTCCCGCAAGGGTTGAGGGTTCGAATCTCTCCACCGGCACCTCAGCGGATATGGGAGGCGTCTCAAGTGAAGAGAGAAGCGGCTTGAGGCGTTCTTCTGTTCCTACAATGACCAACCTTACGACAATTTTTACGACAGTGTGCCCTTTTCTCTATGCGAAGGTACTTTCTTGCTCATCCTCCTGATTTTTCCCAATCGCCTCATTCAAGGGGTGCATCGCCTCTTCATGCATGCTGGGCAACACATGCGAGTAGATATCCATGGTCATAGTGATTTGACTATGTCCAAGTATTTCTTGGACCACTTTCGGATGCACACCAAGGCTCAGTAACAGGGTTGCTGCGCTGTGGCGTAAGTCATGAAAACGAATATCCGGCAGGTCCGCCTTCTTTTGAAGCTGCCCCTGCCCACTTGACTCGATCATACAAACTTATAAGAAGTGAATTGATCGGCTAATTATTTTATAATATCCGATTTCTAGTGGAATATGAGCAATCATTATAGTAAAGAAAGAACGAAATACATTATAAAGTATTATACACATTCGTAAAAAAAGATATTTGCTATGACAATATACTAAACATGTTCTGTTATGAAGTATGATATGTCGTACTATGTGCCAATTCTTAATTCATATAGTACTATAAACACTAATGGGTTATGATATATTGACAAATCTTCATAGCTTAGGTACACTTTTAGTATATAATGAGTGTGCTGCGGCGTTGTTTGCCACTGTCGAGAAAAGGCAAGGAGCTAAGCTGGGCATGCTCATTGTCAGCATCTCTTCATTGGAGCAAGCTGTCACCTCCCGATCATTGAGAGGAACTTAGAACTGGGGCAATGGCAGCGCATCTTTCTCGTGGAACTGGATAGTCCTCGCTCCAAGGCAGGTTGTTGTCCTGGTGAGCGGAGTAGCAGAACAGTCCTGAGGAAAAAAGATCGTTGGAGAGAAAGCGGAAAGGAGAGAAGGAAAGATGAGCGTTCGGGTACCGACTACGTATCTGTTCACTCGCTATGTGGAGCTACTTCAAAACGCGCTCCAGAGAGAGGTCGCACGTTTGAGGATGCATTTCTCTTCCCTTGCGATCCCTGAGCTCGACTCATTCTATGGGCAGTTGGGATATCATCTGGGCTGGCTGGATGCCCATTTCGTACCAGTTCAGCACAATACAGGCAAACTCTTGAGGCCGACGCTCCTCTTGCTGGCCTATGAAGCAGCAGGAGCTTGCGAGACCACCTCGAAGCGAGAAGAGAAGACCCATTTGGATCGTGCGTTGCCTGCTGCTGTAGCGATTGAACTCTTGCATAATTTCACGTTAATCCACGATGATATCGAGGATGGAGATAGGGAACGCCGTTCCCGCCCCACGGCCTGGGCTGTTTTTGGCATTCCTCAGGCTATCAATCTCGGTGATGGACTTGCCAGTCTCAGTCGCTTGGCGCTTTTCACGCTCCTTGACAAGGGGGTGGACGCCGATCTCGTTGCACGCCTGGGATATTGCTTTGATCGTGCCACCCTCACAGTCATAGAGGGGCAGCACATGGATATCTGCTTTGAAACGCAGGAACAGGTCACGGTTCCTCACTATCTGGAAATGATTACGCGCAAGACGGCTGCGTTACTCGCGTGTGCAGCGGAAATGGGAGCCAGATTAGGATGCAGTGATGAACCAACTATCAAAGCCCTCCACCAGTTCGGGTGGCATCTCGGAACCGCATTTCAGGTTCGTGATGATCTGTTGGGGATCTGGGCAACGCAGGCAGAATCGGGAAAAACGCCTGCTGGGGATGTGTTTCGCCGCAAAAAGACCCTTCCCGTGTTACACGCCATCCAGCATGCATCTCCACAGGATCACGCTTGGTTGCGTACGTTCTACTCCCAGCAAGAAGCGCCCAGGAGTGAGCAGGTGGGACAGGTTCTCTCAATCCTAGAGCATACGCGCAGTCGGGAGTATTGCCAGCACTTTCTGACCGAACATTGTTTGTTAGCACGCGATGCGCTCAGATGGGTGCCCACTCCAGATGTTCCTCTGGCGCAAGAAGCTATTGCCGATCTTGGGGCATTGATTGAGTATGTCTCACAAGAGCTCTGGCCAATGAAAGCAGGAGATCGGGCAGCAGTGCAAGAGCAGGCGCTTCCTCTCAATGCAGAGCTTGATTGTCGAGAGAAAGACGACCGATGAGAGGTTCAAAATGTCGGGACCCCTAAAGCACCTCCTGAATAAGTTGCAGCAGGAAATTGTCCTTTCTTGAAGGATCGATTTGAAAACATCATATCCATTCCGTAATTCTTACGGAGAGAAAGTAGGTAAGCCATGGCAGTAGAATTGAAAGAGCAGCTGAGTTTGGACATCGCCGCAGCGCGGGCGTTGACCACCACCACCAAGTCGACGCCGCAGATGCAGGAGATCACGTCCCGCTGGCTTTTGCGGATGCTTCCCTGGGTGCAGGTCTCTGGCGGTACCTACCGGGTGAACCGCCGCTTGAGTTATGCCCTGGATGAGTGTCTCGTGACCTTCACCTCGGATGGAACCAACG
>JAFATZ010000413.1 GCA_019243675.1 Ktedonobacteraceae bacterium
ATTATTTGAGCAATAACAGACTCCTCAACTACGGGTGGTTCATCCAGATCAACGGAAGTGCCCGGTGCATGACAGGCAGCCTTCAACCAACCTGGACTATCACCTATGCCTGTAGTGTCAATGGGGAAGCCATACAAGTCATCGGCAAAAAATGCTGGGAAAACATTGAGACCAAAAGAGGAAGTAGGTAAGTTGGCGAAGTAGAGAAGATATTGACGAGTCAAGCGGATGGGCAGATGGAGTCCGCCGAGCAGATGATGTACCCACGGACCCATCGCCAAGACCACGTGCTCAGCAATAAACTCATCGCCTGAGTTGAGTTGAATACGAATGGGCAAGTACTGCTTTTCATGGACCAGCCCTATAACACGAGCCAACTCATAGATGTGCCCACCAAGATCAAGAATCATATCTTTTAGGGTATGTAAACACATAGAGGCACGGAGAATGCCCCCCTCGGGATTATGTGTCATGAAGGTGTAGGATTGTGTATTGAACTGTGGAAAACGTTGCGTGCATGCACAGCGGGTGAGGTGTTGAATGGGAAACCCTAGCTCGCTGAGTGCATAATAGCTCGCCTGTGAAAAGTTATCGTCTTCATTGCCCAGTACAAGCACTCCGGTCGGTGTGAAGAAAGACTGCCCCGAAACCTGTTCGAGGCTTTTCCAGCGGCTCAAACTAAGCTGCACCATCCTACTATAGAATAAATCGTGTCCGTACTCGAAGCGAAGGAGACGGGATAGACCGTGTGATTCTGCCTGCTTATGGTCAACTGTTGCTTGCTCAAGGACGGTAACGTCCTCTATGCCCTGTTTCAGCAGTGCATAGGCCGCACAAAGCCCTACAATACCTGCTCCTACAATAACAACTCGTTGCTTAAACACAGTACTTTCCTCCCATCATTCTGTGTTCACCAGTTTGAGTATAGCAAGGAACTAGAGTGAAAGTCAAGTAAAATAGCTTATTCTCATAAAAATAAGCTATTTTACTATAGAAATTATTTATGATTTCGTTTGCAAAAACAGTGTGATATATTTGTGTACCGCGATGTACAGAGAAAATTATGAAAACTAAGAAACAAACACATCGCTCACAGAAGCAGATGTATCACAAAGTTCTACAAGAGCTATCGACGTGTGCATTGAAATAGTTTACAATAGTCTAGTATAGGCGAGAGAGATTTTAGAACAATGGTATTTTCTTGGAAAGAGAGTTTATGCAAGAAGAGACACCACAATTGACGCAACAGCTCTATATTGCCCCTTCCAGCCTGCTCATGGGCGAGCCTGTGATTCCCTCATCCAAATACTACACACTGCGCTATCTGCTTGCGGCTACTTTGGCCGAAGGGGAAAGTCGTGTGCTGTTTCCGGCTCAGAGCGATGACAGTGAGGCGCTCTTGCGTGGATGCCGTGCGCTAGGCGCAGAGTTGGCATGGGAAGATGAACAGATGCATAGGTTGTACGTGCGAGGTCTAGGAAGGCCCCATTGCACAACGCCAGTAACAATTTCTGTGGGCAATGCAGGAGCTGTATTGCGCCTGTTGCTCGGTGTTGGGGCAATGTTGTCAGAGGTAACATTCGTGACCGATCATCCCGAGTCTCTGGGGAAGCGTCCCAATCGTGAATTGCTGGAGGCGCTTTCAGCGCTGGGTGCAGTTTGTCAAGGAACAGGGCCAGAGGGACATCTTCCGATTACTTTACATGGTGGGAAGCTACATGGTGGGCATGTAAGCATCTCAGGCGCTCGCAGCTCGCAGTACTTGAGCGCACTGTTATTCCTTGCTCCCTTGATCGGTGAAGCGCTTGATATCGAGGTTGTGGATGAACTCAAATCGCAGTCACTCGTGCGGACGACTCTAGAGGTTCTGCGAGAAGCAGGCATTACTATTACTTATGATGAAGCACTACGACACTTTTCTATCGCCGCCGGACAGCGTTATCAACCCCATGACTATGTTATACCTGGTGATTATCCATCGGCTGCTGCTTTGCTTGCTGCGTGTGCCGTAGCCAATGATCCAACAAGTTGGGTACGTATAGCACGTCTGCGTCCAGGAGAGGAGATCGGCGAAGCGTTGCTTGCAGCTCTACGTGCGATGGGGGCCGATCTAGAGGTCAAGGGAGACTACGTGACCATGCGTGGCGGGCGTCGTTTGCAAGGCATTGAGTTGGATGGCGATCAACTCATTGATTGTATTCCTGTGCTTGTCGCCGCCGCTTGTTTCGCCGAAGGCGAGAGCGTGTTCTACAATATAGAGAACCTACATTACAAAGAATCTGATCGTATCAACGATTTGTGTGCAGAGCTACGGCGTGCTGGCTGTGCTGTCATGCCTAGACAGGACGCGATACTCGTGCAAGGACGCCCCCAGGGAGTGGAAGGGGGCGTCGTGGTTGACGGACATTCAGATCATCGCCTACTGATGGCCCTGGCAATTGTCGCGCTACGTAGTCGTCGTGGTCTAAGGCTGCGGGGTACGCAACATATTTCCAAGAGCTTCCCGCTTTTTTTTGAGCAGTTACAGCTCCTAGGAGTTGACATGCGCTCAGCGTAACGCTGCCTCGGGGTTTTTGAACTCGTGGAAACGCAACAGCCAACAGCCGTACTCCATGCCGCCGCCAACAGCCACCAAGGCTATCCACTGACCTTCGTGTGGGTATCCCTGGCGCAGTGATTCGACCAAGGCGGTGGCGATGCTTGCATTGGAGAGATTGCCATAGTAGCGGAAGTTATCGATAAGCTTATCCATCGTTGTGGGTGGCCAGTTGTAATGGGGTATCAGCAATTCTCCCAGACGGCGGATAATACGCGAATTAGCCTGATGTGGCACGATATATGCCAATTCGTCATGGCTCAGCCCTGCATGGCGACACAGTGCATCTACAGCTTCTGCCATAGCGCGAGGAGCCTCACGAAAGACCTCTTTGCCATTCATCTTGGTATAGCCAACCATATATTGTGAGAGGACACGATTGAGTTCTTGGCCATTGCCCTCTCTGTAGAGTTGGCGCATTTTCATGTCGACCTCGGCCATTTCAACGCAATCTTTGCGTAGGGGCGTTTGGTAGAAAAGAGATGATGCTTGGCTCGTGTCGGAGCCATTGATGAAATAGGTATCTTCGTCGCCGCATTCTAGCAGGAAGGCGGCTGCACCTTCGCCGAAGAGGGAACTAGTCTTCCAGTCAAGGATATTGGTGATATTGGGCAGGAGTGCCTCTGCGGTGACCATGAGCACAAGTTTTGCAGAACGGGCTGTCAGTACTTCGGCACATACCTGAAAAGCCTCTGTCTGACAGGCGCATGCTCCTCTCAACATCATCGCTCGTGTGCCCTTGATTCCCAGGCGCAACTGCACCAGCCCAGCAACTGTCGGAAAAGCCTCATTGTCGGA
>JAFATZ010000037.1 GCA_019243675.1 Ktedonobacteraceae bacterium
ACTCGCTATAGCGTTCGTCAGCCAGATAGGTGCCGCGTGCAGCCAGATGATAGGCTGCTTCCCACAGCGACAACGACTCATCACCAAAACGCTCCATGCGTGCTGCTTGTTCGACATGCCATGTAAAAGAAGCAGCATCTACCCAGATGTGCGGATAGGCTGCCAACTGATAGCCATTGCCGTTGTCGGTGTGGCCTTGCATAAGCTGCAGCACCTGTGGGCTGGCGGGTGGCCGTAGCAGCTTGCGCAGGGCGTAGACTACATTATCCAGTCGCTTGGCAGCAGCCGTGCTACTGGCCTCAGGCCAGAAATACTCCATGATCTCGTCGCGCAACGCGTAGCGGCAGGGTTGGCTGAGCAGCAGCTTGAGCAGCCAGAGCGCTGCCATGCCATCCTTGATAGACAGCTTCTCCTGGGGAACGGCGGCGGCACGTCCGCTTTGCTGGTCCACCCACTCAATACGAAGGAGGCCAAAGGCGTAGATGCGGATGTGCATTGTGGTGGGACTGCTAGGCTGCACACAAGCGACGGATGTCTCTAGCGAACGTGGCGTTGCTGTCTGCTCCTGCTGCATGTCTCTTTCCTCACGAGCCATCAGTCTCAACGATTCTTCTTGATCTGAAGTATAACACATCATCTCTGCTTATGCTAGACAGCTCATGAATTTGGGTGAGCGTCATGTTTTCGCACACATGGTCGGTAGAGGCCCAATTATGAATTTTAACAAATTAATGTGAGTACGTTTGAGGCGTCGCGTGCCCAGATTTAAAAGTTAATGTTCATCATTGTGCCCTCGTTGGCCACACACAGGGCACAATCAATTGGTCCCCTACCGACGTGGATGCCGTCTGCAAGCCACGTCAGGCACCATAACTGGCCCCTCGGTGCAGAAAATTGATGGACACCCCTTGTATGGTTTGCTCTTGAACGCCAGAGTGAGCGAGAACGAGAGGAGTTATCTGCACTGAAAAGGTTCCTCGTTGTCTCAACAGAGGCTCTGTTGAGAGGATAGGAACGCTCAGGATGGATTGCTGATGAGATGGCGAAGCTATCATGAAATGGTACGGGACGTTGGATAGCCTCAAGGAGGAACGATGAAAAAAGTTACGTTGTGCTCTCTAGCAGCAGCAGGGATGATCATACCTCAACAGGAGAGTGTGACTGAGAGGGACGTTCTGGCGTGCAGAACACACAACCAGAAGAGTTCTCAAACCAAACTCGTGCTGGTCATCGACGACTCGCCTACCGTGCGCAACATTGTACAAGTCTGTCTCTCACGCGCAGGCTACCAGGTCAAGGGTTTTCACGACGGAGTCGAAGCCTTGCAGTGGCTGGTCTCGCCGCAAGGGTGTCTGCCAGCTCTGGTGTTTCTGGACATCGGGCTACCCAAGATGGATGGCTATGAGGTGGCACAGTACTTCAAAGTCAGACCGCAGTGGAAAGACACGGTGATCGTCATGCTGACCAGGCGTGATGGGGTTCTTGAGCGGCTCAAAGCACGACTCGTGGGAGCCAAAGGCTATATGGTCAAACCGTTTAAGACACAGGAGATGCTTGCGGTGGCTGCAACATATCTAGGTGTGCCTACCTCGAACGAGCGGCATCGTTGAGAACGGACGACAAGAAGCGCTATGTGTCAATATGCTGGATGAGCCGCCTCGCTAGCAGCCGTCGGCACTTCCTCCTCAACTCTATTAGCAGACCCACCCCGCAACTCAATCTCTGGCAAAAAGAACAGGGCTACTAGACCAATTGCCAGCAGCAGTGCGTTCACACTAAAGACATCGTGCAAACTCTGTACCAAGCCCTCTCTCATCGCGGCGGTCATATAATTGAAAAGCGCTGGACCTTGCGCCCCCAGCGAGGTCAATGCTGTACGCAACTGTGCTAGTGCATCCGGTGAGAGGAGCGCTTGGGGATTACTGAAGGCAGCCAGAATCCTTGCTGGCACAGTCTGCTTCACCCCCGTGGGTAGGGCACTCTGAAATGCAGGAAAATAGACGGCATTCATCACAGATCCCATTGCCGCTAGGCCAATCGTGCCACCAATTGAACGAAAGAACGTCAGCGCGGCGGTTGCTTGTCCAATCTTTGTTGGCAAGGCATTCTGCACAATCAATGAGTACAGGGCCATGCCAGTCCCCATACCAAGACCCATCACCAGCATAGCAATTAAGACAGCAGTGTTCGTTGAGGAGATATTCAGGCCCAGCAAGAGCAGTGCGCCCATCAGACTGATGCCCATGCCGACGAGCGCAAGCCACTTGTACCTACCGAGCCGTGAGACTAACTGCCCGGAGATAACACTGCCAACCACTGAGGTGAGCGTGAGCGGTGTCAGAATGAGACCGCTATTGGCTATGGAGGTTCCTATTACCCCTTGAATAAAGAGGGGGATGAAGAAGATGTTGGCAAAGAGGCTCATACCGAAGACCATGGTTGCAATAGTCGAGACCAGAAAAATACGGTTCTTGAACAGGCTTGGCTCAATGATCGGTTGCCCTTTACGACGCTCTAGCATTGCCTCATAGAGCACGAAGGCTGTCAATGCAAGCACGGCAAGTGCTAGGAGGCCGAGAATCTGCGGGGAGAGCAAGGCGTATTGTGTTCCCACTGCGCTCAACCCGAGCAAGAGCGGCACAGTACCAAGCACGAGCAGAGCTGCACCAATATAGTCGATTGAGGCGTTTGTGACCGCACTGCTCAAAGTTGGCATGAGAAAGATCAATACTAGCAAGGCCACGATGCCGATGGGCAAGTTTACATAAAAGACCCAGCGCCAGGATGCATACTGCGTGAGCCAGCCTCCCACGGTCGGTCCGATGATCGATGAGATACCAAAGACAGCTCCCGTCACTCCCTGCCACCTGCCACGTTCACGCGGCGTGAACAGATCCCCTACCACAGCGATGGCGATGGGCAGCAGCGCTCCGGCTCCAAGTCCCTGAAAGGCGCGAAATACAATCAACATGTTCATCGATTGCGCCGTCCCCGACAGTGCAGACCCGATCAGAAAGATCACGACTCCTGTGATGAAGATATCTTTGCGCCCGAATAAG
>JAFATZ010000130.1 GCA_019243675.1 Ktedonobacteraceae bacterium
TGTAAACCCTGTTCGCCAAGAATGGTGAAACAGTCCTTCAGGCTAAAGGCCACTCCTTCCAGCACAGCTCGTATCAGATGACGGCGATCATGGCTGGCCGTCATGCCAATCCAGCCGCCACGTGCCCAAGGGTCGAGGTGCGGCGTGCGCTCTCCTTGCAGATAGGGCAAGAAGAACAGACCATCACAGCCTGGGGCAATCTGCTCTGCCTCTTGTGTCAAGAACTGGTAGGCGTCTATGCCAGTCCAGTCTTGCAGCGCACGCTCGCACAAGCCAATATTATCGCGTACCCAGCGCAGTGATAAGCCCGCTGCTTGCGTGACGCCCATTAGATACCACGCACCAGGAACTGCGTGATTGAAGGTATGGACACGAGGAATGGGTCCCGAGGTGTCTACCTGCGGAGTGGAGGCATAAGCTAGCACTACACCGCTTGTGCCAATCGAGACAAGCGCCAACCCAGGTTGCACTACACCGTTGCCGACAGCACCACAGGCATTGTCTGCACCTCCACCCGCAACGGGCGTTCCCGCATGCAGGCCAGATAGGTGAGCGGCTGCCTCGGTAATCGTGCCACAGACAGCATCGGAGGCGACAATCGGTGGGAGCAATGCCGCATCAAGTTCAAGTGCGTCCAGCACCTCGCTTGACCACGTGCCCTGTTTCACATTGAGCAGGCCCGTTCCAGCGGCATCCGAAATCTCCATGGCATGTATCCCTGTTAAACGATAGCGGATATAATCTTTCGGCAGTAGGATCGTGCGCGTACGAGCGAAGATCTCCGGCTCGTTGTCGCGGACCCATAGGGCCTTGGAAGCAGAAAAACCAGGCAGAGCTGGGTTGCTCACAACTTCAATGAGACGCTGTGCTCCCACACGCTCCGTCATCCAACGACACTGAGCATCACTACGCTGATCGGCCCAAATTATGCAAGGGCGCAAGACCTGATCTTTCTCGTCAAGCAGGACAATCCCATGCATTTGACCCGCCAGCCCAACTCCCTGCACATCTGTAGGATGCACATCATGCACCACCGCCTGTGCCAGGCACGTCCGAATAGCGGCCATAGTCGCCTGCCACCAATCAGCAGGATGTTGCTCAGCCCACCCCGGTTGAGGGTGCAGCAGGGGATAGCCCTCAAAGGCTGAAGAGATCACCGCACCATCTTCCACCGCAAACAGAGCAGCCTTGACACCGGTGGTTCCCAGATCAATGCCCAGAAGTGCTCGCATAGGCTTCTCTTCCCTTGCTTCTTTCCTATTGCTGTATGAGTTGCTGAAAGCTGGTCCTTCTGAGCCAGAGAAACAAGCCTATTGCTTGCTCAGACGTTCTGGAGAGGGCGGTCCTGCTACGAGTCGCCTAGCGAGCACCCAGCAGAAGTTCAATTGTGAGTTGATCGAGCTTCTCATAGTGCAAGCCGCGCTTTGCTCGCGTGTCAATATCGATGGTGGCCTCTTTTAAGCGGCCTGCTCTTTCAGAGGTATATCCACCCAGCAGCCCGCCGTAGGTCTGATCGCCGCTGTGAATCTCCTTCAAGAGCGCCTGAATTTCCGGGTCAGTATGGAAGCGCCTGACCTTCTGTTTGAACATGTTGTAGGTGCGCATGCAGCCGCGCGCGAAATCCCAGACGCCCTGCTCGTCCTCAGTGCGGTGAGCATGTGCGTCGAAGTGGCGGGGTCCGCTATAGCCCTTCTCCTCCAACAATTTGACTAGGAAGAACATCGACTTGAGATTCTCGCTGCCGAAGCGGAAATCCTGGTCATAGCGCGGCGCTTTCTGATCATTGAGGTCAATATGAAACAGTTTACCTGCCTCCAATGCTTGTGCCACTCCATGCACAAAGTTGAGACCTACCATCAACTCATGTGCCACTTCGGGATTGAGACCCACCATCTCAGGAGCATCCAGCGTGTAAATGAAGCCGAGCATGTGCCCAATAGTGGGTAGATAGAGATCAGAGCGTGGCTCGTTCGGCTTGGGCTCCAGAGCAAAGCGCATCTGATACCCTTGCTCCTTCACATAGTGGCACAGGAAGTCGATGGCCTCACGCATGCGTTTGACTGCTGTGACTGGATCCTTTCCAGCGTCTGTCTCGCTGCCTTCACGCCCTCCCCATAAGACATAGATGGTTGCGCCCAATTCAGCGCCCAAGTCAATCGCGCGCATCGTCTTTTGCAGGGCGAAAGCGCGTACTGCTGGATCGTTCGAGGTAAAGGCTCCATCCTTGAACACCGGATGGGAGAAGAGGTTGGTGGTCGCCATCGGCACGACCATACCATAATCCGAGAGGGCTTGTTTGAACTCACGCACAATACGGTCACGCTGCGTTGGTGTGGCATCGAAGGGGACCAAGTCGTTATCGTGCAGATTGACACCCCAGGCACCTAGTTCCGATAACTTCTTTACTATATAGACCGGAGCAAAGAGTGGGCGAACGTACTCGCCGAAGGGGTCGCGTCCTCGATTGCCCACAGTCCAAAGCCCAAAGCTGAATTTATCCTCTTTGCTGGGGGCATACTCATCGCTGGTCCACTCACGCACTGTGTTCTGTGGTACTGATGTCGTCATGGGCTCCTCCTTCTCAAATACGAAAAACCCCGAGTGATTCACAACTGACCACAAACAGTGTACCATAAAATACGGCATAGAGGTTTCTCTATCAGGAAGAGTCCACGTCTCGACCTCGCTCATCTCAATGATCTCATCGGTAATGGAGAGCATTCAAATATCAAAGTGTCCAAGAGGCCATTTCCTGCATGCACGTGTCGTTAGGGTTGGAGGCCATAAACGCTGAGCCTCTTAGGCCGCTACTTTTGTATGCGTAGCTTGCCACTCTTCGATCACCAGGAGCACAATCAGGGCCACCTCTACAGGCTTGTCGATATAGCCAAGCAGGTTAAATTGCGTGCCTACGATCAAGAAATAGGCAAGGATCGTTACGGCTGCTAACGCAATGAGCAACCAGCGAACAACGCGTTGGTAGGCTCTGAGCAATGGTAGATAAAGCGCGACGATCAGCACTATATACGCCACAAAATTGATGAGGAATAACGTAGACAGCGGCAGTGGTAGCAGTGACAGAATGGATGGGCCTCCCCCAGCATGGCTACCTGGTGGGGGACCACCGTGTCCTGCGGGAGGACTGAAGGTCGCCAGGGCTATCCCCTTTTGTAAATGGATAAAAGCAGTGATGACTGCCAGGATGATAATGGCTATCTGCAATGGACCAATGCGTGAGATTGAATGATGATCGGCAAGCTGACTCATGTTTCTGTTCCTTCCCCTACAACTTTTCAGGTATCGTCTGCCTCAAGCTAGAGAAGAGAGGTGTTTCTTTCTCCCGTCTCTGTTTCTCGAGAGGCATGCTCCAAAAAGATATTCCTGTTGTATTGTACCCTAGATAGTTCAATGAAATTGCCAATATCTGTAAAATTAGCATCAAGTCTGCGCTCCACTCCAGGCAAAAGCGAGGAGGTAGTGGCCTGTGAGGCGGCTGATGCCCTATTTTTCTGAGTCAAGACCAAGTGGTTTCTGAAGACGTTGTAGCAACTGCTCTACTTGCTGGCAGAAACGCTCATTGGCATCAAGTTCACGAACGTGCTGGCAATATGCCTGAATGCGTGTAAGGAACTGGCGTTCTTGGGCCTTGT
>JAFATZ010000327.1 GCA_019243675.1 Ktedonobacteraceae bacterium
TCACTCCTGATGGAGAGTACGTTTTCCTGGAATTGAACAGTTCTGGGCAATGGGGCTGGATCGAAAATCATACACGACTGCCCCTTACCGAAACCCTAGTGAACCTGCTTGCCGCAGGAAAGATTGAGACATAACAGGAAAGGTTAAGAAAAGCAGAAATATGGAAAAACAACCGACGTCGCCCACCTCCCAAGAATACTCACAACGCGTGGTTGAGGCCATCCAGACCACAAATCCTCTCGCCTCAGCGTGCGTCCTACAAGCTTTTGGTAGCATTCCACGTCATCTGTTTGTAGATCATTATTATCTTTACGAGGGGGAAGAAGCGAAACAGTGGACTCGTTACGACCAAGAAGAGTCTCCTGCTTGGTACGAACGGGTCTACAGTGGTGAAGCCTTAATCACACATGTTGAAGAACATGGTCGCCTTTTGAGTTCCAGTTCTGAGCCGGGTATCATGGCTACCATGCTTGATGCGCTTGAAGTTAAACCAGGTATGCGTGTACTAGAAATTGGAACTGGTACAGGCTATAATGCGGCACTGCTCGCCTGTCTAGTGGGAGATCCTCACCTGGTGACTACAGTTGATATAGATGCACAGGCTATTGAGCCAGCCAGACATGCTATTACGCAGGTGGTTGGGGAGGGCATGACCATCAAGCAGGCAGATGGTCGCAAAGGCTATAGTGCTAATGCTCCCTATGATCGCATCATCGTCACTGCTAGCGCACCAACTGTTCCCTGGACGTGGAAGGAACAACTAGCCCCAGGCGGAATCCTAGTGTGTATTCTCGAACCTCGATTGGCCAAGTTGGGGGGACTGCTCAAAGCTCAGGAAGCAGGTAGGCGTTTACAAGGCCGCATCCTCGAAACGGCAGGCTTTATGGAACTACGCGACTCCGTCCCTTCTAAGCACAGCATTCAAATCGATTTTCGTGCGCCGCTTCATACCTCATTTCCCTTGGATCGAGCATTGTTTGAGCCAGATCTTATTCGTAAGGACCACGATTTTACCTTTTTTCTATACAATGAGATTCCTGATCTTCATATGTTCTATAAAGGAGAGAAAGGAGAGGCGCTGGTTTTCTATGCGAAATCGACGCCAGAGGGATACGTGGTCTGCCGACAGTCTCAGGTCAAATTGCGAGGAGACCGCTCGGTTGCCTGTTCACTCTGGACGCGCTTAGTTCGAGCGTATGGTCAGTGGCTGCACTATGGACGACCAGCAATTAGCCAGTATCAGTTTGAGATGGACGATATCAGCCAGTCTCTTGCCTTCACGATACCCTCTGGCAGTATGGTATGGCCTTTCATCAGGATGCGTCAAACACTCACCTAGAAGAGGAAGAAAAGTTCTTACCAATGAGCGCTCTAAGCCTACTACGATCACTCAATCCCGACCAACGTAACACATTTTTAGCCAGCTTTCTTGGCTGGACGCTCGACGCCTTCGATTTCTTCCTGGTGACTTTCGTTGTACTCTCCATTGCTAAAGACTTTGGTCAAAGCACGGTTGCCGTTACATTGGCCATCACTATCACGCTCTTGATGCGCCCCATCGGAGCACTCATCTTCGGCATGCTAGCCGAGCGCTACGGCCGCCGACTTCCTTTGATGATTGACATTCTTTTCTACTCACTGATGGAACTGCTTACGGCCTTCTCTCCCAACTTTACTGTATTTTTTATCCTACGCGCCCTCTTCGGTATTGGTATGGGGGGTGAATGGGGCATCGGAGCGTCACTGGCGATGGAATCACTGCCCAGCGAAGCACGTGGGCTATTCTCCGGCATCTTGCAACAGGGCTACGCCTGCGGCTATCTGCTCGCCGCCATAGCCTTCTCCCTCGTATTCCCACACTTCGGCTGGCGTGGCATGTTCTTTATAGGTGTGTTACCTGCATTGCTTGTCTTGTTTATTCGTCTGCGCGTTCCCGAGTCTCCCGTCTGGCAACAGCAGCATGCACAACGCGTGCAGACTGGCACCAGCGCGTGGCAGGGCATAGCAACTGCTATCAGCAAACATAGTATGCTTTTCGTGTACACGATTTTGTTGATGACTGCATTTAATTTCATGTCACACGGTACACAGGATCTGTACCCCACCTTTGTGCAGAAGCAACTGCATTTTAGCGTCGCAGCGACAAGCTCCATCTCCATCATTGCCAACATTGGAGCCATCGTTGGTGGCACTATCTTTGGCTATCACTCGCAGCATTGGGGCAGACGTAGAGCTATCATTATCGCTGCGTTGCTCGGCCTCCTCATGATTCCGCTCTGGACAGGCTTTTTGACACTTCCTGGTGTTCCTCTCTTCCTGACGCTAGCGCTAGGGGCATTTCTGCTTCAGTTCATGGTGCAAGGAGCCTGGGGCGTTATCCCCGTCCACCTCAATGAGCTTTCGCCAGACGACGTACGTGGCACATTTCCGGGCTTCGCCTATCAAATCGGCAACATTGCACCAGCCTTCGCCGTCACACTTGCAGCCGCCTTTGCCGAGAACCTCGGCACACACAAAGCTCCGAATTATGCCCTAGCACAGGCTATCCTTACTGGTATCTACTTCATTGCCGTCATCTTCTTTACTGCTATTGGTCATGAAGCTAAAGGCCGCGAGTTCACAGCTAGCAGTGAGGCGGAGCCTATCTTTACCAAGGGCACTGCGGATTGAGAAACAGCGGCTCGTAAGAACAAGTAGAGAGAGACTTCCCTGAAGAAGTCCCTCTCTACTTGTTCTCACCGAAAAGCCCTAACTCCTATTGCCCACTAGCATTAGGAGACACCTTGACATCAATCTCATCGTAGCGTTTCAGTTTGTAAACAATCGTCGAGATAGCCCAACTTACCAGGAAAAGGCCCACAATGACGACGCCCACCAAGCCGAAGTTACTATTCAGGTTGCCCACCTGATCCCAGAAAGGACCGCTCAGCTTCAATTCGCTTGCTAGAATACTCAGTGCTTCAAGACCGCCGACGACTAGGGCTATGACGACTGAAATGAGGGTGATGTTCAGGTTGTAGTACAGTTTGCGGATCGGCTTCACGAAGGCCCAGCCATATGCTCCTAGCATCAAAATGCTATCAGTAGTGTCCATCAGTGTCATGCCGGCCGTGAACAACATTGGAAAGATCAAAATGGCCAGCACAGGAACGCCATGACCCGCAGTAGTCGCAGCGATGCCCAGCAGTCCAACCTCGGTGGCAGTATCGAACCCTAAGCCGAAGAGCAAGCCGATAGGATACATCTTCCAACTGTGGTCCGTCGCCTTGAGCAAAGGACGGAAGAAGCGGCCCATCAGTCCACGCTTATTCAACGACTCGTCTAAGCTCATATCATTGTACTGCCCACCACGTCTCACCTCACGAAATGTCCTATAGATATCAACTAGGATGACGATATTAATGGCGGCAATGAGAAAGAGGAAGAGAGCAGAGACCGTCGTGCCAATCAGCCCACCAATATTTTTGAGTGTGTCAAAGTTTTGTACGGCAACTGCGGCGGCAGCAATGAGAACCGTCAATGCCACCACGATGGTGGAGTGACCAAGCGAGAAGAAGAGGCCGACACCCACTGGCCGTTTCCCTTCCTGCATCAGCTTACGAGTGACATTATCAATGGCCGAGATATGGTCCGCATCGAACGCGTGACGCAGGCCAAACGTATAGGCCGTTAGCCCTAGCAGCAGCAGAGCGGGCATTCTCCCAAAGAAGATGAAGGCAAGCAGCCAGACTAGGATATTATAAGCTAACAGAAACGCGTACAGGGTGATAACTCTGCGGCGTACTTGGGGCGAGCTTTTGCTGAACACGTTGGTGAGCGCCGAGAGACCAAAGTTACTACTCATTGAGTCCTCCTACGAGTAATAGAGACATCTTCAAAAAGTAGGCAGAGATGAAAATCTTCCTGATATGAACACGTGCAAAGAAAAGCTAATGCTACAAAAATTAACTTAATAATATTTTGTTTCTGCTAATATTTTGCAATAAAGTAGAGATAAAGTCAAGAGGAGTGAGCAGCTTTATGTGAGGCTGTCGAAGAGGAAGACCATCAAGTCGTCAGAAGTAGCGTGCAATCTTATCCAAGAGGACATCAATGTCAAATGGCTTTGCCAGGAAATCATCAGCTCCTGCCCGCCGTGCTGTTTCTTCGGCACTAGGATGCGCCGAGAACATAATAATGGGAATGTGCTTGGTATCTTCCCGGCTCTTGAGTTGTTTTGCAATCTCCCGTCCGTCCTTACCCGAGAGCAATACATCTAGCAAAATGAGGTGGGGAAGCCCTCCGTTTTTGAGCTTTTCCAGGTATTCCCCCTTGTCCGTGGTTACGACGCTGTATCCTTCCTCTTCTAAGATGACTTGCAGGAACTCTAAAATGTCTTGCTCATCGTCTACCACGAGGAGCCTTTTCTGTGTGCTTTCCATTGCTTGCTCTGCGCCTTTGTCTTTCTTTTCTTCCTAGAACTCCGCTATTGGCTTTCTGAGAGCAGAGGGAGCACAACGGAAAAGGTTGCTCCTGCCCCTTTACTGCTTTCTACCCACATACGGCCATGATGACGTGCAACGATTTCACTGGAGATATATAGGCCCATCCCAAGCCCTGGATACGTCCGTTCCTCGGGGTCAGTGACCTGATAGAAGCGCTCAAAAATCTTCTGATGATAGGATGGGTCAATGCCGATACCGAAATCCTGCACACGCACGATCGCCTGATTCTCATCTCTTGAGAGCTGTAGCACTACTTTGTCCGCGTGTGGAGAATATTTGATAGCATTGGTAAGAAGGTTGATGAACACTTGCGCCAGTCGGTCTCTATCTCCCAGGATGCGTCCACTTGTGCTTCCCTCTCTGAGAAGGCGATGAGTGGATGTGGATGCCTGGACAGCTTCCACTGTTTCCTGAAGGAGCGCATCCAGGTCAAATGGCTCCACTTCAAAGGCAAGCTTGCCCGACTGCATCTTAGAAACATCCAACAAGTCATTAATGAGTTTGGTAAGCCTGACGAGTTGAGCATCCATCCGGGCGAGATGATGTAGCCCTTGCTCATCACCCTGCTTTGCCAACCTTCGTTGCAGTACGGCTGTAAAGCCCTTGAGACTCGTCACAGGCGTTTTGAGTTCGTGACTCGCTATACTTATAAATTCATCTTTGCGCCGTTCGGTCTGTACTCGATCCGTGATATCCTGAATGATAGTAATAACCATTGCCACCTCCCCATGCTCGTCAAACACCGGGCGTGACTTGACGAGCGACCAGCGCATAGGTTGGCCAGTGACTATATCGCGATAGCCAATAGTGGCCTGTGCCTCCAATTCTCCCTCGAATACTCGCCTATGCGCGAATCGAGCATACGAGAACGGCTGTCCCTGCTCATCAATGATCTCATACTTGGCTACTATGGCAAGTGGAGAGGCTTCCAACATGGCAGACCCCGAAGCATAGCCTGTCAGCCGCCCAGCAGCATCATTGGCATAGATGATCTGGTGCTCCTTGCCGTAGACGACGATGCCATCGGCAACTCCTTGCAGGATAATGTCCAGTTGGTCGCGGGCCTGCTTGACTTCTCGAAAGAGCCGAGCATTATCGAGGGCAACTCCTGCCCGGCGACCAACTTCTTCGGCCAGTGCTAGATCACGCTCGTCGTACCTTCTGCCCGATTCCGTGGCAACAAAGGAGACCACTCCCATGGTTCTTCCCCGCGCAACCAGCGGGACGCTCATTGCCGAGGTGAATCCGAGCTGCCGTAGTATGGTCAGTTCCTCCTCGCTTCTAGCCCCAGCCACGAGCATCTCGTCGCTAATCTCTGGATAGAGTTCCGACTGGCCGCTGCGCACGACGTGGGGAGCGCCTGTTGGCGCATCAGCATCGATGGGATACTTCTCCCGCAGAGCTCTTGCCCATTGCACCTGCGTGGGGTCTTTGTGACCGACTTCAATGAGTTCAAAATGGCCCTCTGCATCCACCAGATCAACCGAAAACCAGTCGGCAAGCCGTGGAACGATCAAGCGAGAGATATTAGCAAGTGTCTCCTGGTAGTCCAGCGTGGAGGAGAGAACTTTGCTGACCTCTGCCAGGAGGAGTTCTTGCTCTTCAGTCCGTTTGTACTCCGTTCTGTCGGTAAACATGCCCAGCGCCCCCACAATGCCACCACTCCCATCGTAGATAGGATTGGTACAAGCCAAGGTATACACAGCAGTCCCGTCCTTGCGGCGAAATCGGAAGTCAAATTGCTCATAGAGACCCCGCAAATTGTTCTCGATGCGTCTCCGCCCTTGCGCCTCATCTTCGCCAAAGACGAACGCAAGTACGCCGCGTCCTATCATCTGCTCGGCATTCATCCCGAGCATCCGTGCCATACGCTCGTTGGCATAGAGGGTACGCCCTTGCATGTCAATCAGCCACACCCCTTCGTTGGCCGTCTGCACGATGGTGCGGTAGCGCTCCTCACTGGCTCGCAGTGCTTCCTCGACATGCCAATACTCGGTCATATCGCGATAGATTGCCACTGCGCCTGTGATCTGCCCATCACAACCTCGTAAGGGAGCGCCAGTCACACTCGTGAGGATGTCTTCTCCATTCAAAGAGGGAAACGTCACTTCAACCGCATTAGCTGCTGCCAGCACCTCGCCTCTGAGAATACGCGCCGTCGGAAGCTGATCGTCAGAGAGTTGCTGACGTTGTATATCAGCCGAACGCAGTTCCTCAAGAGGCTGTGAGATACCGGGACGGCCTGTGCGTTGCAGCAGCACACGACCTGTCTTGTTCATGCGGACAGTA
>JAFATZ010000456.1 GCA_019243675.1 Ktedonobacteraceae bacterium
TGCAAAAATGCCGTCTCATTCAACCGCACAAGTTTCACGAGGTTGCCGTCTACGAAGAGGAACTCCGTGATGGAAGCATTACTACGACGAAACTGCTGACGCCGTTGAATATCAATGTTGAGCATATGGCAGATAAGGACACCGATGAAGCTGCCATGAGTGACCCAGACGACGGTAGCGTCTGAATAGCGGGTGTAACAACGCTCTAATGCACGTACTATGCGCTCGTGCAGTTGGACAAGCGTTTCACCTCCTTGAGGTGCATAGGTCAAAGGATCAGCTTGCCAGAGCGCTACGAGATCAGGCTCGCGCTCATACACCTCGCTGAGCAGGCGACCCTCCCACGTGCCCAACGAGATTTCACGCAAGTCAGCATCCTCCTGCACAGGCAAGCCATGATGGTAGGCAATAGCCTGCGCAGTAGTGCGGCAGCGTTGCAGATCGGAGGAGACAATAACATCAAGCCGCTCTCTCGCCAGGTATTTCCCTAGCAACAGCGTTTGTTGCTCGCCACGTGGACTGAGGGTGGAATCGGTTTGACCTGTAAAACGGCCTTCCACGTTGCAGACCGTTTCGCCGTGACGCACTACGATTAGCCGCACATCGTCTCCTGTCCCAAGCTGTTCACAGTGACGAGAATGCTCTCTTTGCAGAACAGATTGTATTGTTTCATGAAAATTGCATTTCTTTCAAATTGCCTCATTGTAGTATAGCACGTCCTATGTCCGAACATGTGTGCAAAAACTTGACGCTCACCCTCATCGCAGAAGCTATTAGACACTAGTCCAATCCTCATGCTATACTTCGGGCAGAATCGCACATCTGAACTGCTCTAATGGAGATATCGCACAATGACAACTGATGAAAAAAACTCTCAGGAAACGACGAGTGTAAAGGGGACAGCACAGAAGGTTGCCGAGCTACAGCAGCTCAGGGCAGCAGCGACGCTAGGAGGTGGACTACGGCGCATTGAGCAGCAGCATAGCAAAGGCAAACTGACGGCACGGGAGCGCCTAGACCTCTTGCTTGATGCTGATAGCTTTAATGAATTGGATATGTTTGTGACACATCGCTCGACCGACTTTGGTTTGGCTGAACAGAAGATTGCGGGCGATGGTGTAGTCACTGGTTATGGGCAGATCGATGGCCGACTGGTCTATGTGTTCTCGCAGGATTTTACGGTCTTAGGTGGTTCGCTAGCGGAGGCCCACGCTGAGAAGATATGCAAGATTATGGACCTTGCGATGAAGAATGGCGCTCCGGTTATTGGGTTGAATGACTCAGGTGGCGCACGCATCCAGGAAGGGGTAGTAAGCCTGGGCGCATATGCCGATATCTTCTTGCGCAACACTCTTGCCTCCGGTGTGGTGCCGCAGATCTCAGCCATCATGGGACCGTGCGCAGGGGGTGCAGTCTACTCACCAGCCATTACCGACTTTATCTTTATGGTTGAACAGAGCAGCTATATGTTCGTGACAGGGCCAAACGTGCTCAAGGCGGTGACACACGAGGATGTGACATTTGAGGAGCTAGGTGGTGCCAGAGTACATAATACTATCAGTGGAGTCGCCCATTTCTCTTGCTCTAGCGAACCAGACTGTATAGGTATGATTCGTCGGTTGATGGGTTATATTCCGTCCAACAATCTGGAAGATGCGCCGCGCATAGTACCGACCGATTCGCCACGTCGTACAGAAGAGGCATTGGACAGCATCATACCCGATAACCCCAACAAGCCCTACGACATGAAGGCTGTCATTACCTATATCGTTGATGATAGCGAGTTCTTCGAGGTGCAAGAGCATTACGCTGCAAATATTATCATCGGCTTCGCACGGCTCAATGGGCGCTCTGTGGGCATCGTAGCCCAGCAACCCCGCTCGCTCGCTGGCGTGCTCAATATCGATGCCTCGGACAAGGCGGCCCGCTTTGTACGCTTCTGCGATTGCTTCAATATTCCAATCATTACTTTTGTCGACGTGCCGGGCTTCCTCCCTGGCGTAGGCCAGGAGCATGGTGGAATCATCCGTCACGGAGCCAAGTTGCTCTATGCCTACTGCGAGGCTACAGTTCCCAAGATCACGGTGATTACGCGTAAAGCGTATGGTGGGGCCTACGACGTGATGAGTAGTAAGCACATACGCGGCGACATGAACTATGCCTGGCCCACCGCCGAAATTGCCGTGATGGGAGCCGAGGGCGCTGTCAATATTCTCTTTAAAGACGAGCTTGATAGAGCTGAGGATGCCAACCAGCGTCGCAAAGCGTTAATCGGCGAGTACACCGAAAAGTTTGCGCATCCCTACATCGCAGCCAGTCGCGGCTACATTGACGAGGTCATTGAGCCGCGTTTTACACGTGTGAAGCTGATTACTGCACTAGAGATGCTCAAGAATAAGAGGGATAGCAATCCTCCCAAGAAGCATGGGAATATTCCATTATAAACGGTTGTCCAACTGTTTTTTTAATCTACACGAGGCACGCGTGCCAGAATCTCTGCCACAACTTCATAATTGATGGTACCCAG
>JAFATZ010000470.1 GCA_019243675.1 Ktedonobacteraceae bacterium
CACACTACAACTGGCTCCCAGCTCTACCCATTGTCCGGCGGAGGCTGGCTCGCCGACTCTGCTGGTATCCGTGCGCTCACCGCCTGGAACATCACGCCAGAAGAACTGGCCTCCTGCTTCATTGAGTTTCGTCCCTATCTCAGTGAGTGTGAGTATAATGACTGCGCTCATATCGATGAAGAGGGGTGCGCCGTTCGTCAGGCTGTGGTGGATACAGTGATTGATGAACAGCGCTATAGGAGCTATGTGAGAATGTACCTTAATGAGGAGAGATGAGTAGGAAAACTCCTCAAGAAAAGGTGAACGATATGACAATGGGTCCAGACCCGAATGAGAGATATCCGATTGAAGACTACAAAAATGCCCAGTTTATCAAAAATGGCTTGAAGAGCAAGAATATTGTTGTGGGCGATTATACCTATTATGATGCACATCATGAGGAAGCCTTTGAGGATCAGGTGCTCTATCACTTTGAGTTTCTCGGTGACCGTTTAATTATTGGCAAGTTTTGCTCCATTGCTTCAGGTACGACCTTTGTGATGAGTGGAGCTAACCATAAGATGGATGGTTTTTCGACCTACCCCTTTAACATTTTCGGTCACGGCTGGGAGCGCTTTGCTCCATCTAAAGATGATCTTCCCCTCAAGGGTGATACCGTGGTTGGGAATGATGTTTGGATAGGCAAGGATGCGGTTATCATGCCCGGCGTCACTATTGGAGACGGAGCTATTATTGGTACTAGGTCAGTTGTGACGAGAGATGTTCATCCCTACACCATTGTTGGTGGGAATCCAGCAAGATTGATCAGAAAGCGCTTTCCAGATGATATTATAGATGAGCTTTTGAATATCAAATGGTGGGGCTGGGATATCGAAACGATTTCAGCAAATATTGATGTGATTATAGAGCAGATATTGAGGCTTTGAAAAAGATTGTCCCTCACTATTAATGCATAGCCCTTCGATATGCAATGTTCTGATTTTGTGCCCTCAGACCATCCTTCGCCTGTTCAATCAGTTCCTCGGAAGAGCATACAGTTTGCATGATATCATGCGTGAAAAGTGCCTAGAGCGCGTAAGTGAGCGTGGCACCTTGGCGATTGTAGTCAAGCCCTTATGGGTATGGACTTCAGTGATGACATTCTGCCCATGTTCGCTGCCCATTGCTTTTGATCGAATAATCGCGTATTATAAAATACCAAAGAGTTAGGTAAAATTTTCTATGTTGTTAAATACATTGCTCAACGAACTTCATTATGATGAGTCGGCTCATTACCATTCTGATATGGGTGATTTTGAACTGGCACTTACTCATCTTTTTCGTGCTGCTCGTAACGCTGGGGTGAGAGGTATCTATGTGTTCAATACCAGTCCCAGTATTTCAGATAAAGGTGTTGCAGATTGCCCTGCCGTATACATCGCACAGGCAGAAGATGTAAACCGAGCACGAAGGCTTCACCGAAGCCTTTGGAACTTAGGATATGTACCATACTTAATTATTCTTCTGCCTGATCAGATTAGGGTTTATACAGGTTTTAATTATTCCTGGAAGGATGAAAAAGAGGGATTTTTAGATGATTTCTCACTTGACAATTTTCGTCTATTATTAGCAGAATTTTCATCTGAAGCTATTGATACAGGTCGAATTTGGCAAAATGGGAAATACAAAGACCAGCTTGACCAGGGACAAAGAGTGGATCGCCGCCTGCTAGAGAACCTTCGCCAATTAGGTAAAGAGCTCAAAAGTCGTGGACTTCCTCCTTCAGTTGCTCATGCTTTAATTGGCAAATACGTCTACTTTCGTTACCTGTGGGATCGGGGTATACTCACCGAAGAGTGGCTGCAAGAACAACGTATAGCGAAGGAAAGTGTGCTTAGTCGGATGGCTACTGTTGATGGTTTAACTCGGCTAACCACAGCCTTGGAAAGCCGTTTTAATGGTAAAATCTTCCCTATTGATTTTATGCAGCAAGACGCCCCAACTGACCTGCATATTCAACTAACTGCCTCAGTCTTTATGGGCGATGAAACCGTAGTTTCACAGGCTGAAAAAACCATTCAACAATTGCACCTTGATTTTCAAGCTTATGATTTTGAATATATTCCTATCGAAATTCTGTCAGCAGTATATGAGCAATTCATCAAAGATTCTGTAAAAAAAGGGGCTATATATACTCCCGAGATACTTGCAGACTACCTCCTTTCCGAAGTAAATGTAGCTAAACCTCTTACCGAAGAGACGAAAATACTCGATCCAGCCTGTGGGTCAGGTGTTTTTCTTGTCTTAGCTTTTCGCCGTCTTATAGAAGCAGAACTCCTCAAAGACGGTGATGTGAAGCTCTCGCCCGAGAAGCTAAAAGAATTATTGAGCAATTTATACGGTGTAGAGAAGGAGCTAGACGCCTGTTATGTGGCTGAATTTAGTCTCATTTTGACGTTTCTCAATTATGTAGACCCACGCGAACTACAGAACATAGAGTTTCGTTTCCCTGTGTTGCATAATAAAAAGATTTTTCATAGTGACTTCTTTGATACAAAAGGTGCATATTACGATGGTAAATTCTGGCAGCAAGGGTTAAAGTTTGATTGGATTATCGGAAATCCGCCCTGGATTGAAGTGCAAGGCAAGGTACAAGAAGAGCAAGCTCTAGCTAAACAATGGATGAGTGATCCAATAAATAAAGCTAAATATCCAGTTGGTGGAAATCGTCTGGCCGAAGCTTTTAGCTGGGTTGTTACTGATTTACTCCTTCCCGAGGGAGTTGTAGGTTTTCTCCTACCCGCTACAAGCCTTTTTAATCTTGAGTCACGTAACTACCGCAAGCGTTTCTTTGCGCTGCATCGTATATTTCGGATAACCAATTTTTCAAATCTGCGACAAGTGTTATTTCCAAACAATACATATCCTGCTTTTACTATTGTGTATTGCCAAGCCAATGAGACAGAGGATAATAAGCCTCCTATTATTCATTATGCTCCCTTAGCCGTTAATCAGATTACTGGATCACAAGAGAAACCCTGGGTAATAACCATTAATGAACAAGAAATCCAGACGGTTAATTCATCTGATGCAGAAACGGGAGAAACATTCGTCTGGAAGCTTGCTCTTTGGGGAACCTTTCAAGATAAAAGAGCTATTGAACGCATTGAAGCTCTCTTTCCGTCAACCCTTGAAGCTCTGCGCATTAGAAAAAAATGGGCTTTTTCTCAAGGTTCTGAGTTGCGTGATAAAGGTCTACTCACAAAATATAGATTACGAACTGCTGATGAGCTAAAAGGTAAAAAGATATTTCAGCGCGAAGCCATGAGAAAATCATTGTTCCGCTTCTCAGTACCTCTGCACGCTCTCAGCAATATACCCGATGAAATGTGTAATATCCGCAAACAAGGTGGAGAAGTTGGTCTTCTTCTCACACAAGCACCTCATATTATTCTATCCCCTAGTTGGGGTAGTTTTGTGACATTTAGCGATGTTGATTTCCTCGTCCCGCCTCGCGTAATGGGGATAGCAGGGCCGAAAGAAGATGCAAATACTTTGCGGGCGCTCTCTACTTATCTGAGTTCCAATTTGGTCTCCTATTACCTTTTCTTTCATGCTCAAGAATGGGGTGTTTTTCGACAAGCAAAATATGTATCAATTTCAGAAGTAAAAAAAATACCGGTGCCCAATTTCACTCCGTCGCAGATTGAAGAACTAGTTGACTTGCACCAATATTTAGTTAATGGTGAAGAGCAAAGCATTTCAGAAGCAATTTCTAAGGTGAAAAATGAGCAATTGGAATTCTTAAACTTCGACCAAACTAGGACAGCTAATGCCACCTCTAGGTCAGATTTGCTCTCGCAATTGCCACAGCCTCAGAAAAAGCAAATTCTGAAAGAAGTTTCAGCATTTCATGCAAGTTCAAAAAAAAAGATTGATGAAAAAATTTTTGATCTATTTGGTATTCCTGATGATATTCGCCTGCTCGTAACAGAATTCGTTCAAATGCGTCTATCTCTCGATGAACCTTCCAAGTTAAACAGCATCATCCGAGAGCCTAACGAAACGGAGCTATTAGACTATGCACTTGAACTCCGAGATGAGCTTGATGATTTTGTAGCAGATCACACTCACCATGGCATCACTATTACTTATTCTCGTGATCTCATAGAATGTATTATCGAAGTTACTGATTCTGATACTCCAATAGCTATTGATTCAGATAGTGTAAGGCCGAGTGATCTTACGTCTTCTCTCGTTTTGTCCGAGCTAAGCAAAAGTCTAAGAGAACAGATCAGTCAATGGATGTATGTGCAACGTGGCTTACGTCTTTTCGATGGGCCGCGCATCCACCTCTACAAATTACCACGTTTGATTGATTGGACCCGAACTCAAGCGATGAATGATGCAGGTGATATTGTTGAAGAGGTTATTGGATCGCTCTAAGATATATGAAAAGCATTAAACCTGACTCTCATAACTTCCAAAAATGGAAGATTGCGTTCAGAGAAAAAGCGCATCTACTTATCAAGATAGGATACACCAGAGGGTGTCATAATCTAAAGTCTGATGAACATGAAGAACAAGATATTACGGAGTTCATAGTCAATGCCGTTAATGACTGGATGCGCAGCCCAGCTAGTTTGCCTTGGTGCAAATATTTTGATGTTCATGAAGAATCACCTGTCCAGAAGGAGAACTGTCATGGCAA
The DNA here is from genome assembly GCA_019243675.1 of Ktedonobacteraceae bacterium. Classification (GTDB taxonomy): domain Bacteria; phylum Chloroflexota; class Ktedonobacteria; order Ktedonobacterales; family Ktedonobacteraceae; genus JAFATZ01. Next base: position 4,691 of record JAFATZ010000470.1, read on the forward strand.
ATCCAGACCACGAACGGACATTCTGATCAAGTTGTGTTCTCGTCGAGAACGTCCTGAATATATATTTGAAGCCAAGCGATTGCGAGAAAGAGGCTACGGGGTAGGAAAATACATCGGGCCAGAAGGTATGGGATGCTTTACGGAAGGGGTATATGCATCAGAATATGATGAGGCAGCTATGCTCGGTTATGTGCAGAGTAATACGCTTTCTCATTGGAAAGAGCGACTTAAAAAGTCGATTACACAGAAGAAGGCTAGCTTATATCTCAATTCATTTCAATATGACGAAGTAGTTATTGCTGAATTTCCTCTAGAATGGGTTAGTGAACACGACCGAAAGAGAGACATAAATCGCTCTATCAGGATATATCATATCCTTCTTAATTGTTCTCCTTCAGATCAATCGCACTCCTAGGAGCAAGTTGAATGAAGAAGTTCTCTTTCCTACCCTCCCCCCACCATCGTCACCACCTCCAACCTACACCCTTCCCGCAAAACCGCTTGACCAAACTCACTCCGTGACACAACAACTCCGTCCAGTTGCGCCACTACGCGAGTAGCCGCAATATTGAGTTCTTGTAGCAGATCAGCTATCGTGCTACCAGCCTTGACAGTGCGGGGGTGACCGTTAGCGATAATGGTGATTGTGCTTGCATGGGAATTGATAACGTCGCTCATATAGGTTCTTGGCTTTCTTTTCTATTGATCGCGCTACATAACTCGCTTACAGCTTGCTCTACGTTAGTTGCATTGAGGATGGCGCTGATGACGGCTATGCCGTCCGCTCCTGCTTGCATGGTCTGCCAGGCATTGGCAGAGGTGATGCCGCCTATTGCCAGGAGGGGATAGGTCGGCAACATCTGCTTGATATCGTGGAGCAAAGCTGTACCGCTGGGAGGCTCTCCTGGATGTGTGGATGAGGCAAAAATTGTTCCTGCTAGCAAAAAATCTGCTCCGCTTGTGGCTGCTGCCAGAGCTTCTTCACGTGAGTGTATTGATGCGCCGAGCAGGTATTCTTTTCCTAGCAGTTGACGTGCTACTGCCAGAGGTAGGCTGCGTGTGCCAAGTTGAAATCCATCTGCTGCTGCCGCTAATCCTACGTCTATGCGGTCGTTGACGATGAATAGAGCCTGATAACGATGACAGAGGGGACGTAAGGCCAGTGCAAGTTTGTACAACTCGGCGGCACAGAGGTGATGGCCGCGCAGTTGCAACATGTTTACGCCCGCAAACATGGCTGCCTCTGCTTTCGTTAGCAGGTCGGGTACACCTGGATCGGTGATGAGACAGAGCAGGGGGTAGTTCAGCGTGAGCTTACTCAGAGTTCTTACCTCCCTACGCTGGGTAGGCCAGCGGTGGGACTGCTGGCACTCGCGTGAGCTTGACGAGGTATGCGACCAGCCAGATACGCCGCTCGCCCGGCCTCTACTCCTAGTTTTATCGCGTGAGCCATTTGTACTGGTTCTCTGGCTAGGGCGACGGCTGTGTTTACCAGACAGGCGGCGGCTCCCAGTTCCATTGCTAGTGCAGCGTCGGATGGTGCGCCGATGCCTGCATCCACTACTACCGGAATCCGTGCCTGCTCAATGATAATCTGTATTTGAGAGGCATTCAGCAGTCCTTGCCCTGAACCTATGGCTGAACCAAGAGGCATGACTGTTGCAGCGCCAGCATCTTGCAACAGTTGCGCCAATACTGGGTCAGCGTTGATATAGGGAAGTACGTCAAATCCCTCTTCTACAAGTATTTTCGTCGCTTCCAGTGTGGCAATAGGATCGGGTAGCAAATAGGTAGGGTCGGGAATGACTTCTAGTTTGACCCAACGGGGCAGTCCCATTGCAGCCGCTAGCCGAGCCGTCTGCAGAGCTTCCTGTACAGTCTTACAGCCAGCGGTATTGGGTAGGATTATGTAGCGGTTGGGATCGATGTAGTCGAGCAGGCTCGGTTGATGGGGATTGGAGAGGTCCAAGCGACGTAGCGCCACTGTGATAATCTCTGCTCC
>JAFATZ010000007.1 GCA_019243675.1 Ktedonobacteraceae bacterium
AGTGCGCGAAGGCGCTGGAAACGACGGACAAGATCAACTGCTAGACTCACTGCTTGCACCCCTCGTGGCTACTATTGCCTGCTGCGGAACCAACTGCCAAGCCGTAGGACGATAGGTGAGGTCCGTTGTGAGGCCAGAAAATTCAAGTGCATTAATGATGCGCAAGGCATGCACGGTATCGCGAGCAACGAAGTCAGGGGAGCGCAACGGTTGCTGCGGGCGTTGCTCAGTGCCAAGATCGACTAGGATAGTGTGACAACCAGCACGGTTGCCAGCTTCAACGTCGTCGAGTATATCGCCAATAAACCAGGAGCGTGCTAGGTCTAGATTGAGTTCTGCAGCCGCTCGTAGCAACATACCGGGCTGTGGTTTTCGACAGTTGCAATGCATTGACAGCTCTGCAATGACCCCCGCTGGGTGATGAGGGCAGTAGTAGATGGCGTCGAGGCGAACTGTTAACTGCGCGAGCTTGTTGATTAGATACTCATGCATACGTTGTAGATCGGCCTCAGTAAAGTACCCTCGTGCAATACCTGCTTGATTGGTAATCACTACCAGACGGAACCCAGCTTGCTGAAAATCCCTCAGATACGGGCCAACACCATCGTAAAGGTGCAATTCCTCGGGTCGAGATGGATAGTGACGGGGATGAACGAGTGTGCCATCGCGGTCGAGAAATACAGCCCTGTGTTTCATTTGCCTGTATCCCCTTCACAAGCTGCTAGTTCCGACTCAACTAAATCGCAAAGGATATGGATTACTACCATGTGCAGTTCCTGAGTGAGGGCGGTATCAACTACAGGGACGCGCACAGTTACATTAGCCAGACATTCTAGACGATTCGGCCTATCACTTGTGAGCACTATAACGGCCATGAGGCTTCGTTGGGCCGCTTTTGCTGCACGTATAATATTCTCAGATTCGCCGCTCGTACTAAAGGCAAGCAACAGATCACCCGAGCGGCCAAGTGCCAAGACCTGACGCTCGAAAACATCCTGGTAACTATAATCGTTTGCTATGGCGGTAAGAATTGAAGTGTCAGTGGTGAGAGAGAGCACAGCATAGGGTGCTCTCTCGCGTTTAAAGCGGCCCACCAGTTCTGCTGCAAAGTGCTGTGCTTGGGCTGCAGCTCCCCCATTTCCCACAGCAAGCACTTTGTGCCCCGTGCGCAATGCCTCCACAAGAAGTATAGCAACCTCGGTCAGAACCATAGCCTGGGTAGAGAGCTGAGACAGCGCAACATCCAATGTACTACGGCGGCAAGCTAAAGCATTCACAATAGTAGCGTGGTAATCCATAGCGGCTACTGGCTCAATCGGCGGCATTGGGACTGCTTGTTCGTCTCTACTAACTATGCTCATACCGCCTCATTTTCGCGAAACGTCAGCTACTGCACGGTGAGATATTGGACACTAAAGAAATTTCGTGAGTCAGTCCACACCCGCTCAACTGTAAAGCCTGCCTTCGCGGCCAGTTGTGCAAATTCCTCCAGGGTATATTTGTACGAACTCTCAGTCCAAATACTCTCCCCTAGCTTGAAGGGTATCTCCACATTACCTACACGCACCACCTGATGTTTAAGACTCACCAAGTGCATCTCAACGCGGCCCTTGCCAGGATTGTAAAAAGCGTAGTGCCCAAACTGGTTGATCTGAAAGTTGGCCCCTAGTTCCTGGTTGATACGCACCAGCAGATGCTTGTTGAACTGCGCTGTCACTCCTTGTTGATCATTATAAGCACGATGCAGAATGTTGAAATCCTTCTTCAAATCTACGCCAATCAACAGCCCACCACCCCGACAAGTCCTGGCAATCTGCTGCAGAAAGAGCTTAGCTGGCTCAGGGTCGAAGTTCCCAATGGTCGAGCCTGGGTAGTAGCCAACTCGGCGTGCTGATGGACGTGTGTAAGCAGGTATCCTAAAGGTGCTGGTGTAATCAGCACAGATCGGAAGAATCTCCAGACCACGATAGTCTGATGCAAGCGAAGCTACTGACTGCAGCAGTAGCTCCTTCGAAATGTCTATGGGCACATACCCCGCTGGCGTTTGTAGTGCATCCAGAAGCATGCGGGTTTTCAGACTACTTCCACTGCCATACTCAATGAGCAGACAATCAGGTCCAAGCAACGTTGCTATCTCCTGAACATGCTGCTGCATGATGCTGAGTTCAGTACGCGTGGGGTAGTATTCATCTAGCTCACAGATCTGCTCAAATAAAAGCGAACCCTCCTCATCATAGAAGTACTTGCTGTACAGCTCTTTGCACGGCTTCTGCATCCCTTCCAGTACGTCCCGCTGAAACGTCTCCCGCTCCGGTGCAAAGTCATGGAGCAGGAGCGTGCTTTCTGTGTACTGTGTGATGTCACACCTCCCGAGCTAACCGGATGCCCATAAACTGCCAGCGAGCATGCGGCGGAAAGAAGTTGCGGTAGGTTGGCCGAATATGCGTAAGAGAGGTGGCACAGGAACCGCCGCGTAGGACTTGTTGATTACACATGAACTTTCCATTATACTCGCCTATAGCTCCCGGCGCTGGTTTATAGGCAGGATATGGTAAGTATGCGCTTTGAGTCCACTCCCATACATCTCCATACATTTGACTAGGAAGCTCCTGGGAAGGGTTGCTAGCGAGGGGCACGGGGTGGTAGACTCCCTGCTCGACGAAGTTCCCTTCTCTAGCCACATCTTGTGCTGCAACCTCCCATTCGGCTTCGGTGGGAAGCCGGGCATCGGCCCAGTGAGCATAGGCATCGGCCTCGTAGTAGCTCACATGACAGACTGGCTCCGCCTTATCGACCTCGCGCATTCCGCTTAAGGTCATCATCCACCAGCGACCATCACGCTGCTCCCAGTAGAGGGGAGCATTCCAACCTTCCTGTTGTACCGTGTTCCAGCCATCCGAGAGCCATAGCAAGGGGTCGCTATACCCTCCATCTTGCATGAACTCGATATATTCCCCATTCGTGATCAGCCGCGAGGCCAACTGGAACGCGTGCAGGAACTGCCGATGTCGCGGTCCCTCATTGTCAAAAGAAAACCCTTCTCCCTCGTATCCGATCCAGCGGATGCCTTCAGGATAGTGGACCCATTGCAATGGTGGGACAGAAGTTATATTCGTCGGAACTTGCGGTAGGTAGACAGGATGAAGCGGATTACACGCTAAGACGTGCTTAATATCTGTCAGGAGTAGCTCCTGGTGTTGCTGTTCGTGGTGCAAGCCAAGGACGAAGATGGAAGCTAGCTCCGCCAATCGTCGCTCGTCAAGCTTCTCAAGCAGGTCGAGAACACACTCATCGACGTAGTGACGGTACTGATAGACTTCTGCAACGGTGGGTCGAGAAAGCAGACCTCGCTGTGGTCGGCTATGTCGTTTTCCCAGCGTGTTGTAATAAGAATTAAAGAGATACGCATACTGGGGATGGGGTGACTTGTAGTCAGGAACTGCCTGGGAGAGGAGAAACGTCTCCCAAAACCAGGTGACGTGGGCCAAGTGCCATTTAGTTGGGCTAACATCGGGCATAGACTGCACAACATAATCTTCAGCCACAAGCGGTTTACATAACTGCTCGGAAAGATAGCGCACAGTCTGGTATTGCTCGATCATATCACGGTTAGACAAAGATAGGGGAGGCAAGGGCTGTCTGTGTATCTCCTTGACCACAGGAGTTTCTCCTTTTGCTGTTTGCTCTCGATGGAGAGCCGTGAGGGACAACATGATGACTATTAGATACTACTGACTCTCAGCAGGCGCTTTTGTTACACGCTTCTTTTTGAAGATCAGAGCGAACAAATTACCTATACTTCATAAGTATACGTAAAAGATATATTTTCGGTTTCACTAACTAAACATGATTGTCATGACAGGGCTTCTCCATGCTGCTCAGAACCGTTGAGCAGTTGCCGCCCCACCCAAAAAGGTGAGAGAAGGGGGAGGGGTGGGGAACACTGCAACGAGAATTGGAAAGCCATAATTGTCATGAACCGAAAGTGTACTTTCTACGTATCCTATGATAGGATATATAAGCCGAGCTATAAGACAACAATAAGAATGTAAAAATACGTAAAACGATGACGCTATTCTTGTCAAACTGTATCAAGGCGTCGATGCGAAACCGAGTAATCCGCTTTTACACGGTAATCTGCTGAGGCTTCTATAGCGTAGTGTATGGTAAGTCAAGTAGACAGAACGGAGTGTTCCACGAATGACATGCGATGATTTTAACGAACTTTCAGGGGCTTACGTCCTTGATGCTATAACGGAAGAGGAACGTAAGGCTGTTGAGGAACACTTGGCCCATTGCTCAAGTTGTGTACTCGTGGTTAAAGAACTACACTCTATAGTTGATTTGCTGCCATTAGCAGTGCCACAAATAGACCCTTCACCGGAACTGAAGCACCGGGTGCTCGCTTCTCTTCAGGAGAATGCAGACGTTTCGCCACAAACTACAACACCTGCACGGCTGGTGGAGCTAGTGAAGACACGCCCAGTACAGCAACAACTTACACCCAGTCGCACATTCTGGTCACGCTGGGGTACACAACTGATTGCGGCTGTCGCAGTGCTGCTACTTGCACTCTCATCAGGTCTGACCGCTATCTCATCTGCCTTGCAGGGGCCAAATCATGCACTGCAAACACCAGTCGTCGTCCTCACAGACACTATATATGGTCGGGCAATGGCTCCTGAAGCACAGGGACAACTGCTCTATATCCCCGAGCAGAATGTTACTATCCTTGTCATGCATGGTCTGCCCCAGGTGCATGACAAGGTCTACCAGGGCTGGCTCATCAAGGACCAAAAACCAATAAGCATTGGCCTGCTCACAGTTCACAATAACGTAGCGACATTAGGTTTTCACGATAAGGCTCAGGGGTTTACTGCTGTGGCAGTAAGCCAGGAGCAAGGTCCCAGTCCAAGCGCGAAACCTTCAGAAGTAGTTGCTGTGGGCCAGTTACAATCATAGTGAGCATGGTGGCCTTAAGGGCCGTTATCCATATGAACCTCTCCAGCATAGCTTCCTTATGCGCTTGAGGGCCAACTGCACCAATAGAGGGCGCAAGGCAGGCCAGAGGTGTTCAGCGGCTTCTAGTTCCAAAGGATGAGGGTTTTGCTGAGGAGCTCCCCAACGCTCACGCATAAAGAGTTCGGTAAGTTGCCAGAGCGGAGCACTACGTTGTGGACAGTATTGGCTGAGTATACTGCTATACTCGTAAGGCGTCTGCGCAGAGCAGGGAGACAGTCCTAGCCAGCTTGCGACACGACACAGACGCCAGTACATCCCAGCTACCAGGGTGCTATCGGCATAGAGACGACGCCACCAGTAGACAGCAATAGCTATACATAGGATGAGTAATGAACTGAGCAACAGCAAGAGTGTAAGTGTGGCAAGGAAGTTCTTACTTATTGCAGTGGCAGTATGAACACCTGCTTGCGAATGGATAGTATGTTGTTGCTTAGGCGGCGTGGTAGTCTTGCTAGGAAGAGGCGTGATCGGAGTTTTCGTCGTCACGGGCAACGGTATAGGCTGTGAAGCCGTAGGATGGGGAGCAAAGCCTGGTGTTGGGTCGAAACTGATCCAGCCATGACCCGGTAAATATGCCTGAACCCAGCTATGCGCATCTGTGCCATATACGACCCAGACATTGTGCTGTACATCAAGGTGACCATAACTGAAGCCGTTGACAACTCGCGTGGGAATGCCTAGCAAACGCGCCATAACGGTCATGGCGCTGGCATAGTAGGTGCAATAGCCAGTGCGTGTCTGCAATAGCCAATCAACCACATCCACATTGTCGGGAATGGGTTGATTATCCAGAGAGTAGCTAAATACATGCTCATCGCCCAAATGCGACTCTAGCATCTTCAGAGCACTATAGGTATCTGTAGCTCCACTCGTCCACTGACGAGTAATTGCGCCAACGTGGGTCGAAAGATCACGTGGTAGTTCAGTATAGCTACCCGAGAGTTTACGATAGAGATCATCTGCTAGCCAGAAGTCATGGCCACTACGTGGCAATGGAATGCCGGATAGATTCTGCGGGTCAGAGAGCGGAGCGGTGGACACAACCTGATAATGTTCACCTACGGTCAGGGGACGCTGTTGGGTCCAGGCAACGGCAGTTCCATCGCTATAGACAATAGTAGCGACATCAAAGAGCGCTGGTTGAGCGGGAGCAAAGATATAGTGCTTTGAGTTTTCCGGTGGCTGCCGCACTGTTACAGCCGTTGTGATAGACTGGTTGTTAGCATTGTCGCTATCCGGTTGCAAGGCGCTATATGCATTGACTGTCTGACCATCTGCAGTAGTCAAGCTAGTTGTCCAGGTGTGGCCATCAAAATGATTATAGGTGAAGCCTTCAAGATAGCTTGGACCGATTGAGCTTTTGTAGGAGAGCACCTCACCAACAGGCAGATGGACACTTCCGCTGATAGTCAACCGATCACTAAAGAAGTTAGTCGGTGCCTGATAGGGCTGAAGTAGTGACTCAGGATTTTGCAGGGAGACATGCCCATTGATAATATTTGTCCATGCAGTTTCTATATGATTCCAGAAAACTTTGCCTGCATCCGATTGTGCCTGGATGGGTAACAACCAACTCAGTACAAGCGCTATGAGCGTAAGCACTATAGCGATGCGCATAGAGCGCGAATAGATAGCACTCAGCCAGGAGCGTTCAGCATACATGCCCTCTCTGGCCCACTGTGACACCTGATTACTAAGCTGTCCTCGTGCAATCAGTAGTAGCAATGCTCCTGACATAATCGCGACGAGGTAGAGCATATCCTGCTTCACATAGTTCAGATTGACCAGCAAAATCGAGCAGTAGACCAGTGCTACAAGCCAGGGTAGACGAGCATGGTAGACTAACCAACTGCCAAAGTAGCCCAGGAAAAACGAGAGAAATGAGAGGTAGAAAAAAAAGACCATCTCACTATTAGCAATCGCTGTCGTTGTACCTACACTAGTGATTAGTACACGCAGGCTACTTAATAACAGCAGCCACGATATGTGAAATGCAACAACGCTGGTCAACCAGATTGAGAAGCAGTGACCAAACAGACACGCGCCAAGATGTAAAATACTCTGGGAGACACGGGGCGTCTTGGCAACGAGCAACCCTACCAGTAAACCAAGCAGAGGGCAGCATAGCAGGACCGACCCATGACCGACCCAATTAGCAGAGATAAGAGAATAGACCACGCTGTATGCTGCTATAGCTAATAACACGAGCGAAAGCCATCCCTCAGCGGGAGTAGGAAACCAAGCTTTCTTAGCCTTTGGCAATGAACCTATAGAACTTGCTACGTGAAGTGGAGAAAAGGGTTCGTCTCTCGTAACTCGAATCTCCAGAGGACGCTGGGAATCAACAACACTCGACCGCATCAAACACTCCTCAAATAGAACAGTGACGTGTGTGTCTTTTTTTTAAAGTATACACTATCAATGCCGTCAACGGTGTATTACCCCTACTATTGGTTGGTGGCTCTGCCATTTTCCCGGTCAAACCCTACCACCTCAGTGCTTTGAGAGAAGTGGTGCTGGGCAACTGCTGATGCCTTTGCTGTCAAAATGGCAAAGCCCACCTATACTAACGGGTGCTTCTGAAAGAAGGTCACTATCATTGCGACAATGGGTGTGAAAACAGGGAGCAAAGCGGGCAGGCTCACCGTTGCGGAGAGGCGCAGAACTTGTGGCATTGATGGGTCAGCTACATCCACGCGACACCTCTCCTCACAAAGAATTTGGGGAATTCGAACTGATTACATCCTCGCTATAATACTATGAAATGGTCAAGTCTTCAATAATGACGTCGCAATCTGTTAGATGTACGACCATAGTGTATTTACCAACAGGAATGACATTAAAGACTATGTTACCCAGATCGTCTATCTGGGTAGTCTGTAATGGCATTGCACGGTGTTGCTGATTCGGGCTGCTGGGGCGAGCTAGGCCCTGCATCAACTGGAAATCGACAGCCCGATATAGATCAACGACGATACCCTCGCAGGTATTGGTTTCACTCACCGCATAGCCGTTGCTGAAGATACCCAAGAGGAGATTGTCGCCATTGCTGGAGTGTGAGAATTGGAGCAAGATACCGAGTGCTTCAGCTCGATACTGCCGCGCCCACTCGTCCTCTCGAACTACGCGGCGTGCCGCCGAGGTGCGCCGCTGGGGAACAGGGCTAGCAATGACGTGACGATCGGTGATAGGCATTGCACATGCTTCATCTTCTGGAGGAAATGGATCAAAGTTAGCGAGAGTTTGGCGGATCATGGTGACTTCATTAGCACATAACGGACAGGCATGCAAGTGACTCTCTATAGGAGTCACTTGATCTTCGGCTAATAAGTCAGCGCAGTAGTAGTTAAGCATCGTCGCACTCGGGCACTGGGTGCGATAGAGCTTTGTGAGTAGATAGGCATGTGTTCGCTTATAGTCATCAAGTCGCTGCTGACAAATAAAACAGTAAGCGAGATGCCCTTCTTTCTCTCTAGGCAGAGGCTCTTCATCAAGTGCGTAGCTCAAAAGTTCCTCGTCATTGGGGGCCATTGAGTTGTTACAATCCATCATAACTCTCCCTCGTATCTCTGTGACTTTCACATATACCAGAGCACCAAAACAAAGTGCGTTGCTGGTAAAGAATTTCGTGTATTACTATCTGAACGATGTGTACCCCCTTTTTTTGCAGTCCGTTTTCGAGGTGAGTGACAAGTATACTATACCTTAAGTCACCTCTCACTTCCCCCCAGTCTCCACAGGAATTTATCTTTATTACGTATGAGACGGTCTATAACGTTACGTTTCAAGCGATAAATTTCCTGCTCACTGCAGAATTCGCCAGGGCAAAACTGCATGATCTCGCGTGCTTTGAGGTTGCAGTGGAAGTGCAGGTAAGCCACACGCTTCTCCTTGTCATTGGGCAGTAAGCTCTCCATAGCTTCCCATACTTCATGCTCGTGATAGAGATCCTCTACGAGAGGTTCTGGCGCATTGGCCCGCTCATAATCG
>JAFATZ010000280.1 GCA_019243675.1 Ktedonobacteraceae bacterium
TTTGACATCAGTGGGCGGCACGCTGGGAAAGCGTGAGTGTCCATTGCGACCCAAGCGAGCACTCCGATTGAGGTGCAGCTTGGGTTGCAGCCAGCAACATCACCGACGTGGACCCTTGAGGCGGACACGATGACAATGCTACGACGCACCCACCACCGTCCCCGATCGCACAACCTCCGCAAACCTATCAAAAGAGCACCGATTATCGCATGGGCCAGGCGACGCCTCTGGATGATACTGCAGCGAGAAGATAGGGTAGCGTTCGTGATAGAGTCCTTCCACGGAGTTGTCGAGTAGGTTGATATGGCTGACGTGAAAGCCGCTGGCGGGTGGGATGCTGGCGGCGTCAACTTGAAAGTTGTGGTTCTGTGAGGTGATGGTGACGCGCCCGGTGCGTACATCCTTGACTGGATGGTTTGCTCCGTGATGGCCGAAAGGCAGTCTACTCGTGCGGGCACCTGCTGCCAGGGCAATGAGCTGATGTCCTAGGCAGATGCCCATGAGTGGGATGCGGCTGGGAATGAGGTAGCTGATCAGTTCAATTAATACCTGAACGGATTCGGGGTCGCCAGGGCCATTGGGCAGCACGATGCCGTCGGGATGGAGCGCAAGTAGCTCATCAGGGGAGACGCTGTAGGGGACAAGGACAACTTCCAATCCGCGTTGCGCAAGACAACGGGCAATGTTGTACTTGACTCCGGTATCAATGATGACGATTCGTGGTTGATGAGATGTGCCGACGAGAGAAGAGGTCAGTTCAAAGCATGTGTCGGGCACACTGACCTCTCCCACCACGTCGAGGTTAGAAATAGGCTCGACCCGCTGTGCTGCTTGTATTAGTGCTTCAGCATCGGGCCATGTCTCGCTTTCGCATACACGAATAATACCCCGTTTGGTGCCGTGCAGGCGTAAGTGACGCGTGAGAGCGCGTGTATCTACATCTGCTATACCCAGGATGTCATAGCGAGCAAGATAGGAACTTATGGACTCGGTCGCGTGCCAGTGACTATAGTGCTCGCATACCTCGTGGACGATGAGCGCCGCCAACCAGGGACGACGGGACTCTACATACTCTTCGCCGATACCATAATTGCCAATCAATGGATAGGTCAACACAACCATTTGACCACGATAGGATGGATCAGTGCAAATTTCTTGATAGCCCGTCATCGCTGTAGCAAAGACGACTTCGCCACGACACTCACGAGTAGCCACGGCACCGAAGGGGATACCATGAAAGATAGCCCCATCCTCTAACGCAAGGACGGCTTGTAGATTGTCCATACGTGTATCTCTTACTTAGCAAATGCGCGGCAGGGGATCTCCAACGAGCATATCAAGCACACGAGTTCCGCCGATGTCGGTGCGTAAGAAAACCATGCCAGCAGGTTCGGCCTGCACTACGCCGATGATGGCAGCTTCGCGCCCTAACGGATGGTTACGCATGGCAGCTAGGGCCGCTTCTGCCTTCTCCCCTGCGACGATCGCCAGTAGCTTGCCCTCGTTAGCAATGGTCAGTGGATCGAGGCCCAGGATTTCGCAGGCTCCCCGCACGCCCATGTGTACCGGAACGGCATGCTCATCAAGGGCAATAGAGACCTCTGAACCCATAGCCATCTCGTTGAGCGAAGTCGCTACACCGCCGCGAGTAGGGTCTTTCAAGCAATGTACGCCTTCACCTGCTGCCTCTAGCACCGCAGCAACAAGCGTGTGCAGTGGGGCGCTGTCGCTCTCTACGTCGGTCTCGATTTCGAGCGCTTCACGAGCCATCATAATGGCGATGCCGTGATCGCCAACGGCACCACTGAGTAACACCTTATCGCCAGGCTGTAACTGTGTCTGCCCGATGGGCCACGTGGTACGTACAATGCCTACGCCAGCGGTGTTGATGAACACCCCGTCGGCTTTGCCACGCTGGACCACCTTGGTGTCGCCAGTGACGATAGCAACGCCTGCTTCTTGTGCTGCTTTGGCCATTGAATCGACGATGCGGCGCAGCTCTGCAATGGGGAAGCCCTCTTCAAGGATAAAGCCCGCTGAAAGATATAAGGGCTGGGCACCTGCCATTGACAGGTCGTTGATCGTGCCATGAACCGCCAGTTTGCCGATATTTCCGCCTGCAAAGAACAGTGGGCTTACTACATAGGTATCAGTTGTGAAGGCCAGACGTTGGCCTGTGCCGTTGACGCCGAAAACGGCTGAATCGTCCATAGCATCGAGCAGTGGGTTCGAGAAAGCGGGTGCGAAGACGCCTTCAATCAAGTTGTGAGTCGCCTTGCCTCCACTGCCGTGACTAAGCGTAATCTTTTCATCGCGCAAATAGAATTTGTGGCGGCGTGCCTGTCTTGTACGCTCAATTTTCTTGAGCACGTCGTCAACGCGTGCATCGCGTGGTACTTCCATAACTCTCTTCCTATCTCTTTTATCATCGTTGCGCGCTCGGACTGTCCAATTCTGCGCAAAAGTAGGATTGCCAAGGGCAGCTAGCCCTTGGCCGAAGCGCGAGGTATCCTAGATTCCGCCTTTTTTCCTGCCACTAGTGGCAGGAAAAAAGGCGAATTGGAAAGCTTTTCCTTATCCTAGCAAGTCCTTGGCTTCTTGCCAAATAGCCGATACTGTGGGTTGTCCAGATGGGTTTTGACGCAGAGTCAACGAGTTTCCGTCGGGATCTTTGAAGAAGGCAAGTCGCACGTCATGCACTACCGTCTGGATCGGCCCTACTTCCACGCCTTGCCTAATGAGTCCGTCACGGGCTCTCTCAATAGTATCAACGACGAATGTTACATTGCCCTTTCCTGCCTTGCCTGGATCCAGATTCAATCCAATAGCGACTGCTCTAAGCTTTGGCAGGAAAAGCTGCACCCACGTAGACGTATCGAAGCGTGAATCTTGCTTGAGTCCCAACTTATCTGTATACCAACTACGGGTTTTGTCTAAGTCGGAAACATCTAGTTTCACGATTAGCCCATACTCTCCAATGATGTCTGAGAGTTGCATTGGCACTCCTTATGAAGCCTTTCCCGCGGGAAGGATGTTCAGGCGACTGCGTTCGGATGCCATGGAGAAGCGGCCATAACTGAAGTAGGCGGCGCAAGCTCCCTCTGGCGAAACCATGCAGGTGCCGATGGGTGTCTCGGGCGTACACGCGGTGCCAAAGACTTTGCACTCCCAGGGCTTGATGACTCCTTTGAGCACCTCGCCGCACTGGCAAGCCTTGGGGTCGGCCACGCGTAGACCAGGCACTTCAAAGCGCAGTTCGGCATCCCAATCGGCGAAGTCTGAGCGCAACTTTAATGCGCTGTGTGTAATGAAGCCTAGACCGCGCCACTCAAAGAAGGGCCGCAATTCCATAGTGGCGGCCATTGCCTCCAGTGACTTGGTATTGCCGTCAGGACGCACAACACGTGAATACTGATTCTCAACCTCTGCCCGGCCGTCCTCAATTTGCTTGACGATCATATGCACAGATTGAATGATATCCAGCGGCTCAAAGCCAGCGATCACTACAGGCTTGCGATGGTCACGTGCAATAAAGTTGTAGGGGCGCATACCAATCACCATACTAACGTGCCCCGGGCCAACGAAGCCATCCAGGCGTAGGTCTGGCGAGTCAAGAATGGCTTTGATCGCGGGTATAATAGTGACATGGTTGCAGAAGACCGAGAAGTTCTTGATGCCTTCAGCTCTTGCGCGCAGCAACGTGACCGCGGTAGAAGGGGCAGTGGTCTCAAAGCCAATGGCAAAGAAGACAACTTGCTGATCCGGGTGCTGGCGGGCGAGCTTGAGGGCGTCGAGCGGCGAGTAGACGAAGCGCACATCGGCACCGTCGGCCTTGGCATCAAGCAAGCTGCCGTGGGAGCCAGGCACACGCATCATATCACCAAAGGTGGTGAAGATCACTCCATCAGTGCGCGCAATGGCAAGCGCATCGTCAATACGGCCCATTGGCAGCACACAGACGGGACACCCTGGCCCATGCACAAGATCAATATTGGGCGGCAGCACATCCTCAACGCCGTGTTTGTAAATAGTATGCGTATGGCCGCCACATACCTCCATCAGCTTGAGGGAGCGGCCAGCGCTCAGCCTGTCAATATCTGCAGCAATGCGCTTGGCCAACTCTGGATCGCGATACTCGTCAACATATTTCATGCTCACCTGACTGCTCCTCCTTTATACTTTTCAGTACAGCGTAAATAACCTCAATAAGGGCATGATAGACTGTTGCCTGCGCTTCCTGGATACGGGGGATATGATCACTTGGAGCATTAATACAAAAATCTACTGCCTGGGAACGCATCATCTTACCGCCATTATAGCCCGTCAAGGCCACGGTCTGCAATCTCTGCTTCTTTGCTTGCTCAAGGGCAGCTAGTACGTTGGCTGAGTTGCCGCTTGTTGAGATACCGACGGCGATGTCTCCTGGTCGCCCATAAGCAATGACCTGACGGGCAAATACATTGTCAAAGCCGACATCGTTAGCCACCGCCGTGACTACTGCTATGTCATTGGTAAGGGCAATTGCTGGCAAAGGCGACCAATCAGGAAAAGGTGGACTGAGTAGCTCGGTCACTAGGTCCTGGGCATCAGTCGTGCTACCTCCATTGCCAAAGGCCAACAAGGTGGCTCCGTTGGCGAAAGACTGCGCCATCGCTTGAGCAGTGATGACGATCTGCTCACCGAACTGCTCCAGTGTTGCCCGGCGCAGGGCTACAACTTCGTGACATTTCTCGATTGTCGAGTGACGTACCTGTGCCAGTACATCCTCTATGCTCGCTTTGCCTCCTTCAAAAAGAAAGGGGTAAAAGAGCCGATCATACTCAGAGCCACCTAGCTCACTCATCTCTCGGCCTCATCTAGATACTTTCTAGGATCTTTATAAAAGGGCAAGCGCCACTCCACCGTGTACTAGCACCTGGTCACCTGGAGCAACAGCTTCCACTAGGGTAACATCGACCTCTTCTGTCGTATCGTTTAGTGCGACCAGCGCTAGCCCGGTCTCTTGATTTACTTGTAGCACACGAGCTGGCAACGCTTCGTCGGAGCAGGTCACACAATGGCCTTGTGCGTCTGGTTGGCAATAGGCATTGTCCACGACTATTGATTCATGGACACGTGCTACAGATTCTGGTTCTTTATTACTCATTTAACAATCCCTCGTGCTCAAAGAAAATGTGTACCAACTCCCATAAGACATGGTAGAGTGTTTCATGAGTCTCTTGTATCAACAAGGGGTCGCGTGTCGGGACCACAAAACAGAAATCTATGAGACGATCCCCTGCTACTGCACGCTGCTTGAGCAGTCCGCCATTGCCGCCCACAAGTGCAAGCGTGAGCAAGCCCAGATGTTTAGCACGGGTCAGTGCCGCTATGATATTGGCACAGGAGCCATCCGGTGAGAAGCCCATCGCGATATCCTGTGGTCGGGCAAGCACGTTAAGTTGGCGTGCGAAAGACGCTGTGGATTCTGCTCCAGACATCAGACCGCTGATGGTGGCACTATCGTTGGTCAGCGCCAGAGCTGGCAGGGCACGCTTACCGACAATCACTGGATGCACAAACTCGACCGAGACGTGCTGAGCATCGGTTGCCCAGGCTCCATTGCCAAAGGCAAGCAAGCGACCTCCCTGATGGAAGCGACGGGCCATCGCCCAACACGCCTCGGCAATCTGTGCCGACTCGGCTGTAAAGAAAGCTTCGGGGATGGTCATGCTTTGCTCGAAGCGTGCCGCAACCAACGCACGCAGATGTAGTTGTTCCTTCTCTGTTTCCGTCCTCATGGTTTTTCCGTCGTTAAATCTGGGTTGATTGGAACATTGCTAGTTCATCGGTGTAGACTTCACCCATCGTGTTGAGTGTCTTCATAGTCTCGTGTGCCTCAGCCTCGTCGATCTTGCTCATAGCAAAACCCACATGGATCAGCACCCAGTCACCTGGTGCGATACCTTCTGGTCTGACGAGCGCGACGCTCACATTGCGCTTGACTCCCGAGACATTCACTTTAGCGATAGAATTTGCATCGTCTACGATGTCTATGATCTGACCTGGAATACCTAGACACATGGTTCGTCCCTCCTGAGTGTGATACATTATGAGGCGAGATACATTATGCCCACCATTGGGCATGATAAATCAGGCCCCTACGTTTGTGAATGCGCCGCGGCCACCGCGAGCTGACCAAGACTTAACCCCCCGTCGTTAGGCGGCACACGTCGGTTGATATAGACCTGGAAGGCCATTTCCTCCAGGCTTCTCATAAGCTGTTCAAGCAACAATCGGTTCTGGAAGACGCCGCCACTGAGGGCGACGACCTTCAACCCGCTCTGTTTGTGTGCTTCAAAACAAGCCAGCGCCAGTAGCTCGGCAATCGAGCAATGAAAGCGAGCCGCAATCCGTGAAGAAGGTACACCCTGCTGGATATCTTCTACGATGGCACGGATCACTGGTGCTACGTCTAAAGCCATCTGGTTCTCACCTGACGTGGAACGAGATGCCACGAGGGCGGAGGCCGAGCCGTCGCCCCTACGATACACAGCCGTAGCCTTGTCGAGCGGATATTCTTCCTCAGAGGCCAGCACCTCCAGCTCAATAGCTGCCTGACCTTCATAGAGCACGTCCTTACGTAGGCCGATCAATGCGGCAACAGCATCAAACAAACGTCCCAGACTAGAGGTCAACGGGCTATTAAGGTTTCGGGCCACCATCTGCGTCAATGTGCGCCACTTGGCTTTGTCTAGTTGGCGCACAAAGGGGATATCCAGGTCCAGGAAGGTGTCGCCGTAAGCCTGAGCCAGATAGACTGCTGCCATGCGCCAGGGCTGATGCACTGCCTGCTCACCGCCAGGAAGCGGTACATAGCGCAGGTGTGCGAGGCGTTCAAACCCTAGCAGATCCGCAACCATCAATTCACAGCCCCATATGGCACCATCTGTTCCGTAACCCGTGCCATCGGCAGCAAGGCCAATAACTGGTCCCTTCAGTCCATGTTCGGCCAGCACACTAGCAATGTGAGCATGGTGGTGCTGGACGCCGATTTTGCACGGGATGTCCGAGTCGAGAGCATATTTTGTCGCCAGATACTCAGGATGGAGATCGTAGGCGACCACTTCGGGATAAATATCGAAGATGCGCTGGAAGTGTTCAATGCCTTCGCGGAACGAGGTCAGCGTCTCCATGTTCTCTAAGTCGCCAATATGGTGACTGACAAAGGCTTGTCGCCCCTTGCCCAGACAGAAGGTATTTTTGAGATGACCACCACAGGCCAGCAGCGGTACAGACAGATCTAGCGATAACGGGATTGGCTCTGGCGCATAACCGCGTGAACGGCGGAAAAATTGTCCAGCGCCAACAATGCTGCGCATTACTGTGTCGTCGCAGCGCATGTGGATGTCGCGGTTATGGGTGAGCATACCCTCAGCGATAGGCGCTAGCCGCTGCCGTGCGTCAGCATCGCGGTAAGCAATTGGTTCATCGCTCAAGTTTCCACTGGTCATCACCAGCACCGCTGGACGGTCTGCTCCAATAGCAGCAATGAAATCGCGCAACAACAGATAATGCAGCGGCGTGTAGGGTAACATAATGCCCAACGTGTTATAGACTGGCGCGACACCTGGGGGCATAGCACAATCAGGACGGCGAGCAAGCAGCACGATAGGACGATGGCGTGACTGGAGTAACGCTGCTTCGGCATCATTCACATAGCAGAGCTGTTGTGCTGTCTGCAGATCGGGTACCATCAAGGCAAAAGGCTTGATCTCGCGGTGCTTTCTTTGGCGCAACCGCTGCACAGCCTCCCCGTTCAACGCATCACATGCTAGATGATAGCCCCCTAACCCTTTAACAGCTAGGATCGTTCCCTGAGCAAGGTAGTGTGCTGCTGTAGTAATTGGGTCTGAGTATTCGCTCGCATCCGCTGCATTGCTGGATGACCACGTAGTTAAGGACACGTGTGGACCACAGACTGGGCATGCATTGGGTTGAGCATGAAAGCGGCGGTGGAGTGGATTGTCATACTCCTCTTGGCAGTCGGCACACATTGGGAAGACGCGCATGGTGGTCTTGTCGCGATCATAGGGCACGTCTTGAACAATGGTGAAGCGCGGCCCACAATTGGTGCAGTTGATGAAAGGGTAACGGTACCGTCGATCCTGCGGGTCGAAGAGTTCACGCAGGCAATCGTCACAGGTAACCGTATCGGGCGAAATAAGTGCCTGACGCTCGGCTCCAGCCTGACTATGGGCAATAATGAAGGCAGTGTCATGGCAAGGGGAGAGCAGCTCGGTCACAACGGAATCGATACGTGCTAGGGGCGGTGTCTCTTCATACACTGCACGCTGAAAGCTATCGAGCGCTTCGACAGAACCTTCGACCTCAATGGTCACACCGGAACTATCGTTGAGCACAAAACCGACGAGACCCCAGTGCAAGGCTTGCCCATAGACAAAGGGGCGAAAGCCCACACCCTGGACAATGCCTTGGATGATGATGCGCCGTCGCTCAATTGTCGAACCCGCTACCGATGCCATCATCACACCTCTTGGACGATTTTCCTAGCCACTTCTGCGTTGCCACGTGCGAATGCCATCAGCCACTCGCACCATGCGTCAAGCCCTGCGCCTGTACGGCAACTCACCTCAAAGATACGCAGGTGTGGATTAATAGTCAACGCGTGCTCTTTGACCTTCTCTAGATCGTAGTCCACGTAGGGAAGGAGGTCGAGCTTATTCACAATCATGACTTGTGAGGTCGCGAACATATGCGGATACTTGGCTGGTTTGTCGTCACCCTCGCTGGTACTGACCACAACCACACGTGTATCTTCCCCTAGATCCCAGGAGGAAGGACAGACCAAGTTACCGATGTTTTCGATAAACAGTAAGCCGACGTGTGACAAATCGATTTCACTCAACGCTGCTCGGACCATGTGCGCTTCTAGGTGGCAGGCTCCCCGCGTGTTAATCTGGATAGCATCCGCTGCCCCTGCTGCTTCAATTCTGTCTGCATCGGCGGTAGTCTCAATATCGCCATCAATCACGCCAATGCCAAGTTTTCCTTGGAGCCGCTCAATAGTTTTTTCCAGCAAGGTCGTCTTACCAGCGCCTGGCGAACTCATCACGTTGATCGTGCGTATACCACGCTGTGTCAACATCTGGCGAATCTCTTCGGCGACGACCTCGTTAGCTGCCAGGATATGTTGAGCAATACTTACTTTGGCCACAACGCCACTCCTTAGTAGAGGGGGCGCGAAACTAGTGAAACGCGCTCCTAAGATAGATAGAACGGATACCCACACGGGATATCGACTAGGAGGCATCAAACTCCATATCAAGGATTTGCAGTTCGGTGCCAGAAAGAATCTCATTCGTCCATTCGTCGCATGTTGGGCACCGCGCCACAAAGTCCGTAATGGCGAACTCTGTGGCACAGTGACGGCAACGCGCACGATGTGGCATGACATCAATCGATAACTGTGCGCCAGCTAAAACTGGATCAAAGCTGGTAAGCATCTCAAAGCAGAAACTTAATGAGTCAGCCACGACACCGCTGGCCTCGCCGATTTGTAACCGCACACTCTTTACTCGCGCTGCGTTGCACTCGGTAGCCCGGGTCTCAACGACATCAACGATGCTCTGAGCAATAGCCAGTTCGTGCATGACCAACCCACTCCTCTCAACTCAACGCTACATTGACTTCAGTCTCCGATAGCGCCTATAGTCAGGGAGGAGAGCCAACAAGGCGAGTATAACTAACAGGACGAGCACCAGAATTACGATGAGCCAAAAATTCATAATAAGTGCGCGGTACACAAGCCCCTGTTATTCAGAGCAGGGGAAGGAAATACCGCTCCTCCCTTCTGTTCTACCCCTCGCGGGGAAGAGACAAGAAATGCAGTCTTGCCTCCCCTACCAGAGATGGCTGGCAACCCAACGCTGCACCGTCTAGATAGTGTTAGGAACGCATTACATGGCTTCTAGGCGCAAATAGCGTTGCAGGTCTGGAAGAAGCTGTCGAACAACAACCCAACCTAAAGCAATGACTATAATCGTGAAAAGCAGTCTGAACATCGCATTATCCCTCTCTTTGTACTATACATCGTTCGTCTTTGAACTGGCACCCGCAGCGGGTGTCACTCCGTTGGAAAGCAATTGCTCAATGAGCGAGTCAATCATCTTCACCGCCTCATCGACAGCATTTTGTACGGGCTCACTCAGCTCCATTTGCATCTCTATGTCGTCTTCACCTCCTAAGATGGCAGTAGGTTCGCAGCCGACAACCAAAGTGTGGATGGGCCGAGCACCCAAACCCAAGGCGAAAGCAAGAACCTTCACCGGATCCATACTGTGTGTGTCTAATGCGACCGTACCAGCTTGTGCCCCTTTCTCGGGACTTAGGCCCTCTAAATCCGGTTCAATCAGATAAAGCGTTCCGGGTGGGCCGCCCCGTGGGACCGCATCGACTAGCACGAGCGCGTCATAGTCCTCGTCAAGCAAGGCATAGGCCAAATCCATTCCTCGAATACCAAAATCGACGACCTCCACGCTTGGCGGGTACGGCCTAGGTGTGCGGCTTTGTAAGCGTTTGGCCACCTCAACTCCAAAGCCGTCGTCTCCCAGGAATATATTGCCGATGCATGCAACAAGTATGCGCTTTGTCGTACTTCCAGACGATGCAGGGTTAAGGTTCACAGGTTCCCCTCTCCTAGCGGTTCTATCTCCTCTGGAAAGAAGAAGAAACGATGACCGGGGACACGCGCATCGCTCTGTTCCTGGCCCGGGTCGTCGTCAAACGTCACCACCAAGTACAGGCGATTCTCGAAATCTTGGTGGATGATCTCAACGCGCCCAGTTTTTCCATCAACGAGCATATCAAAAGCGTCGGCACGTCCTTTCGGATGCACACGTACGCTGTCCCCTGCTTTGACCTCTT
>JAFATZ010000283.1 GCA_019243675.1 Ktedonobacteraceae bacterium
TGCCTTGAGCTATAGCTTCCTCCAGGAAACGACGGGTGACCGTTTTATTCTCCTCAAGTGACATAGTTGCCCCTTTCCGAACACCCAAGATGGGTGTTCACTCACAAGCAGGAATACCTCACCATTTGCAAAACAGTTCCTGAAGAGAAGTATACCATACCTATCGGCCCAGTGTCACGCAAGCTGTCATGAAGGGGTGTCCGTCATTTTTTTGCAGAGGGGCTAGACAGGGAAAAACAAAGATGGGAAGATGGATTCATCATCAAGAGGAAGGTGAAGGATGAACAGAGAGACGGACCAAGAGTGGCAAAAGTTAAGCGAGCAGATCCTGACGGACATCAAAGAATGGCGACGCGCACACCCCAAAGCGACGTTGCGTGAGATTGAAGAGGAAGTACATGCCCGCATGAGCCGATTGGAAGCGCAGGTGATCCAGGATGCCGCTCAAGAGAGTAGCAGTCGAGCCTGGAGCGGAGCCGGGCCAGAGCAGCGTCCCACCTGCCCAGTGTGTGGAACGGCCCTGCAAGCACGGGGGAAACGAACGCGCCGCCTGCAAGCAGCGGGAGGGCAAGAGGTCAGCTTAACGAGAAGCTATGGCACCTGTCCCACGTGTGGAGTGGGGCTTTTTCCCCCTCGATGAGGAGTTAGCTCTGCTGCCCGGCAGCTTAACGCCGCGACAACAAGACCACCTGGTGCATCTGGGCAGTTGTTTACCCTTTGAGCAAGCAGCAAAGATGTTGGAGTGCCTGCTGGGAGTGCAGGTCAGTGAGGCGCTGGTGCGCCGACACACCGAAGCAGCAGGGGCAGAGGTAGAAGCGGTGCAAACGGCCAAGGCGAGCGAAGAGGCCAAGCCATCAGCCAAGAGCGTGGCTCGGCTGGCTGTGAGTGCTGATGGAGCCTATGTCCCTCTGCTCAAGGGGCAATGGGCCGAGGTGCGCACGGTGGCCATTGGTGAGGTACAACAAGAAAGGACAGCGCAGGGGGAGCAAGAAGTTCACGTGCGGCATCTGTCCTATTTTTCGCGCAGGACCGATGCCGCCACCTTTGCAGATCTGGCAGAAGTGGAGATGCGAAGACGCGGGGTGAGCCAAGCAGAGCGCGTCTGCGCGGTCACTGACGGAGCCGATTGGTTACAAGGCTTCATAGAGCTGCATCGGCCTGATGCCTTGCGCATCTTGGATTTTCCTCATGCCGCCGAGCATGTGAGTGCCTTGCTCCAAGCGCTTGAGCAAGCAGAGATCACGCTGCCGCCTGACCTGCTCTGCCGACTCTTGCATCGGCTCAAACATCATGGCCCGCGCCTGATGCTCCGTTTGCTTGATCGCCTTCCTGAACCCATCGCCCAACAGGAAGGCGTGCGGGAACATGTCGGGTATCTGCGCAAGCGAGCCGCTCTGATGCAGTATCAGGACTACCGACGAGAAGGCTGGCCCATTGGTTCGGGCATGGTAGAAAGTGCCAACAAAATTGTGGTCGAAGCCCGTCTCAAGGGGGCGGGCATGCATTGGCAACCAAGCCATGTCAATCCCATGCTCGCTTTACGCAATGGGGTCTGCAATGAGCGGTGGCAGGAGACATGGCAAGAGCGTGTGATCGAGCAACGTCGCCAACGGCTGTTGCAGCAACAGCTTCGGGCACGGCTTCGTTGCCAGCAAGTGCTTTCCTCTTGCATGCTTTTGCTCCTCCAGTTCCTGCCTCCCACCCCCAAACCTTCTCTCCCCCCGCCTCGTCCTTTGGCCCCTGCTGCCACCTTGCCAGGTTCTTGCCGTCCTTCCCCTCATCATCCCTGGAAACGTGGTCCTGCTTGCCGTCCCAAGTCGGGTGCAAAAACTTGACGGACACCCCTAGCCCCTTGAGGCTGAACACAACGGTATCCCCAACAACTTAAACCTGATACTCTCTTCGGTCTCGCAAATTTCATTTAATACCAGAAATATACCAGATTTATACAAGTATGTCAAGCCCTTTTCGTACCAATTTGCGGAAACAATCGTTTCCCCATAATTATATCTATTCATGAGTATAAAAAGAGGGGGAAGAGACTTGATCTCTTCCCCCTGCTCGGCATCTCTGCCTTAAATCTGGAACATCATTTGTAGCGCCTGGCTCTCTGCGGCCATATCATCAATAGCCACAATTCCATCAGAGATGCGGGCTAACTCTGCTTCCCCTTCTTTCTCATTGTTGAGACGAACTGACCAACAACGCATACCCTTTTGCTTCCTGCGCTTATTCCACTCTGTTTCTTCCTCAGCAGAGATATACACCTCTCCATCAGAAACTAAGATGACA
Source organism: Ktedonobacteraceae bacterium (assembly GCA_019243675.1). GTDB lineage: Bacteria > Chloroflexota > Ktedonobacteria > Ktedonobacterales > Ktedonobacteraceae > JAFATZ01. The sequence continues at coordinate 2,293 of JAFATZ010000283.1, forward strand.
TCTGCCCGGCTAAAGCGGCTGTCGTCCACCTGCCTTAGCGCCTCGTCCATCCACGGCTTGAATTCGGTGCCGCCACCGATATAGAACTCGGTGGTCGCAATCAAGTCGGTAGACGCTGCCTCTCCCCTGGGGAATACAAAGGATTTGACCGCCTTCTTCTCTTTGTTCCCACGATTATAAGAATAGGAGTCTGAGAAGTGCAGAATGCAAAAGTCCCTCTTCTGCTTTCTTCCTATCGCTAACAACGCAAGTGCTACGGCTTTACTCCACGCTTCTTTTGACGCCTTTTCTCCAAGTGTCATACTCATACTGCCGCTACTATCAAGAACCGCTATGATGGGTCCCCGGCCTTGCTTCTGCTACCGCTTCACTGCCGGATATACTGAATGTCTCAATGGGCAAATCAAGCTGGCACAACGCACCGGGCGTGGCTACAGTTTTGAGGGCCAAGGTCTTGCAACAGGGAAGTCTGCACTGTCCAGTTCGACCACCTTATTGAGAAAGAAAGCCTGTTCAAGCCGATGTAACGATGAGTCATGACACCTCCACAGCTTCCATCGCTTGCCGTACCGCCCTTGCAACAGCCCTACCCAACGGAAGCAGAACCCCGTTCCCAACAGCCTTGACTGCTCCGGCAACAGTGAATGATGGTAATTCAAAGCCATCTGGCAACCCCTGAGAGCGCCGCATCTCCTCAAATGCTGCACGTGTCTTGTACCCCATCTCGTTCGCCTTCGGTGTGCGAGATCGATGAACACCAGGCTTGATACCACCACTGGCACAGACAGTCGGTGCCCACTCTTCCGGCTCTGGCATCTCAGGCACGAAGAGCCGCCGCCCATCGTGTGTCCCAAAGGAGATACGCCGCATCCGGCTCTGTGCTCCGCCTCCATGCTTGCGATTGTTGAGCAGTTGTGAATGCACTTGATAGGCAAGTACAGCCGGCGGTCCAGTTGTATCAGATCTGCCCGCACGTGATCCGCCTGGATGCTGTCTATTGGGGCTTGAAACTCATTGCCTGGATCCATGCCGTGCTCGGAGCGGTCGCTGTCATTGCATGGAACCCCAAAAACCAGAAAAATCGCTCCTGTTTGCCTCCCACCTGGACCTGTGAGGAACTGGGCAAACGCAGTTCCATTGAACGCTTCTTTGGCCGGGTCTTTCTCTTCTTTCGCCTGCAACGACCTCCCCTGGTTGGCTGGTCCACCGTTGCTCGGCAAGTAGCTCTCACCTACACCGCCACCATCATCGTTGCGTTAGCTGCACAACAAGCAGGCCGCCCTGATCTTATCCGCTCGCCGAAGCGCGTGTTAGCTCATACGTGGGAGGGGCTATGAGTTACGAAACGCCCTCTACCCTACGGCAACAACACCGTTACGTGTTGTGGGAACAGGCGGTGGCGACCGCTGGGGTACCACAGTATCTGGGTTCGCCCGATGATTTGAAACTGCTGCTGATGAAGGCGCACAATCGCAAAACGCCTCATCATGGGTATCGCGTGCAAAACAGCAACAGACTCTCGTTTCAGGGTCGCTGGTATGTGTGCCCCGGACTCCTCTCACGACTCCAGGGCCGTGAGTTCGACCTGTATTATGACAGAAGGGATGTGGGAGTGCTCTACATCTTTGTCGAAGGCGAATATGCTGGCGAAGCTTACTGTCCCCAGTTTATGGGTTTGGTGAAGTAAACCTTACAGCCCCTCAACTGTTTCACAAATCAAATTCTTCACGCTCAAAGGTCACATCTGTGTTGCACATTGGTGGCTTTGAACTCGATCTTAACGCTTTCAAAGGTCACATCGTTAGCAATTCCTGATGGCTATTTACCATCAGGGTATTGTGAGAAAGCACTTTCTGAGATAAAATTGGAAGACTCATTGTGAAAGTGAGCAAAACGAGTAGAAATGTATCGTTCCAAGTGTATAGCATGAGGCGTGGATCATGTATTCCGAGACAAGAGTTAAATTAGAACAGTTTAGTGACCCCCTTGAATTTGAGCGAATGTGCGCTGACATCCTGCATGGTGGTATGGGCTATCAAGAGGTCGTGCCGATTGCCCCGCGTGGAGGAAGCGACAGCGGGCAAGATATCATCTTTACCACGGAGAGCGGTGGAGCTGGTTTAGCCTGCGTAACGTTGCGCAAAGACGTCGAGAAAAAATTTTTTGAGGACATGGGCAAGCAGAAGCTAGGAATATTCCAGAAATATATCTATTTTTGCACGGCTTGTCTCACGCACAAACAGAAAGTAAAATTTACCAAATACGTGGCAGATACTCTTGACGCAGTACTTCTTTTGCAAGATATTGAAGCGTTACGAAGTCTCCTAGACAGCACACTCACCTCTATCCGAGAGCAATATTTAGGAATTAAAGATGAGAAAAAAGAGATATTCGTGTCCATGCTTGTGACCGCGCAAGAGAATCTGCGAAAAGAATATCAGGCCCAACTCCTGCTGGAGAAAGCACATGAGACCAGCGATTTTTCGCAAGCAGAAGCTTTTGTACAGCAAGCGGTGGAACTCTTGCCCGCGTGTAGGCGGGAGGAGTACCGCCAACTGGGAATACGAAGCGCGAGGATCGTCATTTATAGGCTTCCACTTCAGTATGGGAGAGAGTATGGACAAGCCTTTCACATCTTTACAAAAGAAGCTCTCGCTCCATATGTGCAGAGTGCTATTACCTATCTTGAAGAGGCGGAGGGACATGCTGAAAACCCTGACGCGGAAGGGCTCGTGTATCTCGCATGTATGTATGGATATCGGAGGCAATATCAAGAGGTGATATCCACCTTAGATAAGGCTCTTACAGCCAACGAGAAGATACGAGAGGAATTCCTCCAACCGCGTATGCTGGAAATCCTTTTAGTACCATGCGGATCAGATAGGGATAGGATAGAGCAAATAAGGAGCAGGCTGCATATACCACCTCTCACAAAAGAAGCGTTTTGCAGTTTCATTCAGGATATTGATTTGGAGCAGTATCACGAATATATCGAGTGGATTGCTGTGAAGAGAGCGAATATGCCAGGTGAGAAAGGCGTTCATATTCTGAAAATATGCCCACCATATGCCCAGAATAACGGGTTAGTATCTGCAGACACGCAACCATATGCTACTGGGACACTAGAATCGGTTACGGTTGATCCTCGGTTTGTGACAATTGAAGAGCTGTATGATATGCTGTGCCAGTCTTTCTTTCTTGTCTTTCCGATCAGGAAGTGAGGCTTTACTAGTAAATGGCGTGAAGGTTCGACAGTTTTCAGCGCGAAAGGTGGGAAATCGGCGTGAAACATGGGAAGCGACCTCGCAGGCCTCCATAAAATGGCGAAAGTCAGCGGGTGACGGTACGCCATTTCTGGTAATTCAGGCAATCAGCAAAAAGAGTATCTGACGCTTGACCAGCATCTCACGGCTCGAAAAAGCGACGTGGAAAATCGGCACAGGCGCGCCTCCTCGAATTGCTGTTCACCAATCTGCCGATTTTCCCCCGTTCGCACGTGATGCGTGGTCGAAGCAAGTGTGGGTTTGGGAATGCTCGACGCTCCCTCAGGGATGTCTGCTTCCTGACACCGTGTTGGTTGTAATCGTGCCAGCGCGCTCGTAATTCACGATAATGACGCCACTTGGGGAGACTGTGCTCTCCGTCACCTTGAACGCCGCCGGGATGGTGCCATCGGCAAACAACCGTTTTCCACCGCCCAACGTCACCGGAAATATCTTGAGCCAGAACGCATCGACCAAATCATGCTTGAGGAGCGTCTGAACGAGATTTCCACTGCCGTACACGTGCAAATCCGGCCCTTGCTCTTGCTTGATGGTGCTGACTTTTTCCGCAATGTCTCCGCCTAAAAACACGGAGGGCTGCCAGGCGTTCGAAGTCAGGGTATTCGAGGCGACGTACTTGGTCGCTACATTGACGCCCGGCCATATGTCCGCATGTTGCGGCCAGTACGGTGCCCAAATTTCAAAGGTTTTGCGCCCCAACAACAGATCAAACGGCATATTCATCTGCCTGTTCATGACTGTTCCAGTAACATCGTCGGCATATGGAGCTGTCCACCCGCCATACGCGAAGCCACCACTGGTATCTTCCTCTGGCCCGCCGGGGGCTTGTATGACACCATCAAGGGAGACGAATTCGAGTACAATAACTTTTCTCATGATCGAGTTCCTCCAACATCTGGCGACCTTTGGTGCTGATCACGTGTGTTCATCGGTGTTTCCTTTCTTTTCTCTCCCTTTTGCATTCGGCATGACTGATGGAGAGCGTCGATTTTCTTGCAATGTGCATGTGTATCTATTCTGCGAGCCGAGAAAAAAAACGGCTATTCGGATCTTGCTTCAATCCTCGGCCCGGCTCTCATCTGGGAAAGATCAGCCGACGCGCCTGACCTAGCTTGACCAAAGCCTAGCATGGGTGCTGACGGAAGTCGCTCTCCTACGAATGTACAACAGCCTGCTTCTCGCGCGGATTCTGGTTGAGAGCGGCCACTCGTTCCAAACATTCACGCAATTTACCACTACCCTGCTACACCTCGGCTCTCCGCAAGGCAAAGATGGCGTAAGCGAAAGCGGCTGTTTGGGCCTTCGCACTAGAGCAGTACCCATCCCGGGGAGGCGTCCATGTTCAATTGCGCCATCAAATGGGTCACGCGTGTAGTCGTTACTTGGTTCTATAGTATCTTTGTTCTTATTATATTACATCTGGCTCATCAGAATCCTTTTTCAGAGATTTCTAAGGTCGATTTTTACAATACCCTGAGCCTACCTCCTTTGGTATTACCTGTGCCTTTTCTGCTTCCCACGCTCAAGTTGAACCTTGAACCATTCCTCTACTGTCTGCCATTCAGCTTCGAGCAGTTCTTGATACCGTGGCACATTGAAGGCAGTATAGAGGCTACTGTAAATCGTTGCAGGATGTTGCTCTGTTACTTTGCTGAGCTGCGCCACATAGTATTTCACCTTGTTCTGATGTGCTGGTATGATCGTCTCTGGTGGCAGCCGATCCAGTATTTCAGGTATCAGGCCAGTTATTGCTTCTAACCCTTCTAAGCGGCTCTCTACGCCTCCGCGCCATTGCTCAATGTCGCGTCGCCATTCAAGGACCATGACCATTTGCTGATGGTACTCTAACCACTCATCAAGTGATGCGTCGGCCGCAGGTCTGGTTGGTTCGGTGATTGGCTTGGATGAAACGAGGTTCGCAGCAGCGGCGACTGCTTTGTGTGAGGATGCCCAATCGTAGAGGGCAGCGACGGCCTCTTTCTGGTAGTGCAAGATTTCTAGTCGCCTGGGATCGTCTTTTTCCATGCGTCGTGTGTCGATGGTGGCTAACCAGTAGGGGACGGAGTTGAGTACCAGGGTGGGCATTTTCTGAGGGCCGCCCTCGGTCTGTACCTGCACATACACCAGGTCATCGGCTATGGCTTCAGTACGTTTGATGCGGTCAGTTTGCGCTTGCGGCTGTATGTGTAAGTTTTCACAGATCCAGCGGAGTACGACACCTGGCCGCCCATCAGATAAGCGGACTACCACAAGAGGTTTCCCATTGAAGAGTATTGTGTCTTGCACGGACGGAATCAGTTCTTGTGACTCCTGCTCTTGCTCATTGCTCAAAATACACCTCTTTCAAAGGGGTATGCACTGTGCGTATCCCTTTTCACATAGCCATTTGATAGGGGCTATGTGCTCTACTTCTTCTTGACGCTTTTGCACTCTCAGAGTCTCGTGGAAACCAGCAGAACCTCCACCATAAGCCCTGACTATGCAACAGCCATTTCACGAAGGCTCACGTCTAGTTGCTAGTACAGCATCATAAGTTGATGCTGTACTAGCTCATGGCTCATGTGGTGTGCTCCTTCTGCTCCTGGAGGGGGGCTGGTTTTTGTGTTGTTGGTGGGAATGGATCGATGGTAGCGCGGGGTATGAGCCATTCGCCACCAATTTTTCGAGCTCCCTCGATTTTTCCCCTTTGACAGAGACGGCGCACAGTGTCTGGGTGTTTTTGGAGAATGATGGCGGCCTGCTCGGGAGTGTAGTATGGGCTTTCTTGCATGATGCCCTCCTGTTCTTTCTATGTGTTTGAGACAGATATAGTAGGATTATAAGCGACAAATCAAGATAGGTTAAGGGTATGTTGGATATTATCACTATATTTGGTACTTTTTGGTGTATCATGCCATGTCTTACGCTATTATAGCGTATGCTCGTGTTACTATTGTTCTCATGAGGTGGGTCTTGATCGTCAGGCTGATGGAGGTAGCTATGGTTGGTGCGGAAGCAAGAAGATTGGAAAGGTGATCTATTCGCCTATGAGAACCAGTGGAGAATATGATGAATGTGCTAACGGAGAATTGAGTCTACAGCGTGGCAGCCCACGTTCTTTGGTTTAGGTACATTCTCATTCTGTGACGTGTTTGGGGTTTGCCCATACTCGGAACCAAAAGTCGG
>JAFATZ010000040.1 GCA_019243675.1 Ktedonobacteraceae bacterium
CGACGTTGGGGGTCAAAGTGTGCCATATCAATGGCTCCTAATCTAGCTAAGAACAGCTCTGCTTCTTGCCCGGTCAGCACAACTACTCCCTCGCCGAGACGCTCAGCCAGCGCTCCATCTGCGGTGAAGTGCTGTTCTGCTGCCGCACGCCCGACCCGAGGGAAGATGCCCAACTCTGCCAGCGGCATCTCGAAGACCTCACAGAGTCGTTGACGAAAGTAGGGAGAAGGGATGACTGCCTCGGTCTCCCAGCGTTGATAGGTTCTCACATTGACATCAAGCAGAGCACACACATGTTCCTGTGTCCAGTGTCGCGCTAACCGAGCAGCCACCAGGTGCTCATTGACGATCTTCTGCCTCATACAGTCCTCTCCCTCTACCCTCATGGTAGAGGCATCTTTGTTGTGCTTTCCGCGTAGAACAAGTAATCACAGGATGAGCAGGAAGATGCCGTAGCGATGCCGTGCTCATCCTGCAACAAGTGTCATCCTCTCGTTCGTCTAGGTGTCGTGTGCGACCGTGGTCAGCGCAACGCTCTGTCGAGTACTCTTAATGCTGTAAGTAACTCTACTGTATGGGCAAGCAACCAGGTCGGGAGGCGCAAAACAGGAACAGCTCCTCCCGGCTGTTTGCCCTTCTCATGCACTACTATGCCATTACACGAGTAGTATTGTCAACTAAGCAAATAAGAGGAGAAGTTCGAGGTATGAAAATGAAGAAGCAATCCCCCGTCTTTGAACCGTGGTGCAGATGTCCAGCGAATCACGAGATATACGACCAACACACACAACCTCTTCCTCTCATCCGTCTTGCCCATCACTCGCCCGTGGTCACCCAAGAGACGAGCGAGCAACGGTTTCGACGGTTGAAAGCTCTTTCTGATGCAACAGGCACACGGCTACTCTTTGTCTACCTACGTGACCAAGGTAGAGCAACAGTAGCAGACAGGCGCATGATGAAAGGAAACGCACAATGGTAGAGAAAGAAGAATCCGCCAAGAAACCCACCCTCTATGATCTACGCGTCAAGCATGGCGGCAACCTGCGTGAGCTTGCCCAACAAAGCGGTGTCGACGGCACGCGGGTGCATGCCATGCTCTTGAACGCGGGGGTCACATTGCCCGATGCGCACGCGGTCCTTGCTGCCTTTAATAGCATCAACCAGACCAGTTATAGACTCAATGAACTGGATGTGCGGTTCATTGGGAACAAGAGCCAGAAGCCGCTGTCACCTGCTACAGATACTCGCCCGACGTTTCAGCAGGTGTGCGAGAAAGCTGGTGTCTCCTGGATGGATGTCTCGCGTGGGGCGGCTGTGCCCGACGAGGTCGGCTATCAGATGTACAAGGGCGCTGCGGTCTTTGTGGAGGACTGTGACGATATGCTCGCTGTCCTGTCCGCACTGACGGGGCAAAACTGGACTCGTGCGGAAGTGGGCGGTATTCTCTTGCGTACCGATATTTGGAACAATCCACGTCTGCCAGACAATGAGCGGATGCAATGAAGGCACAAGGCCGATGTACTCGCATGGTTCATTTCCACCATTTCCGCGTGTTATATACTATAATCGCTTATCCAGAAAGAAGGAGTTACAGGAATGCAAGATGTCTGGCACAATGAGCAGGTGATTCACATCACCATTACTGCCCATGAGATGCTTGCTCTCGATCTCGCTATTCTGTTTTTTCAACGCTATGGCAAGCCTATCTCATCAGCGTATGAGCAAGCAGTTCCTTTATTACAGCAGTATCAACACCGCTTGCAGGCACAGCTACAGCCCAATCAGGTCTTGAAACAATGAAGCAAGCTAGACCCATAGCAACCTTTGTTGCCACTATGGCACAACGAATCTATGAGAACAATCGTGTGCCTGAAACATGGGGATCTCCATCGGTCTCTCGACTAACATTCGAGAGGCTGAGAAGAGAAGGCTTTTGGGTTGCAGGCCGTTACCTCTTGCAGCGCTTGCAAGAAACAGGCCGCTCTGATCTCTCAACCGTTGAAAAATTGACGGCGTTAATGGCTGGTGTTATCATAGTGACTCTAGCAAATACCTTCTTGAGGCAGGAACAGAGGCCGAAGATAACTGTTCGGGCAGCTAGAACGTTTTCTTCACGGGCACCGAAATTTCCTGTTGCGCTCTACACCCTTGGCGCTACTCTGCTAGTGGCAGCCAGCGGGGGTGGCTCTGGTGGTGGGGATGGTGGAGGTGGAGAGGAAGAAGGTGAGAGAGACTGGTCGTATCCAGGGTCTGAGACCAGCACGGACTATCAAGCCTATCGACGACCTGATGAAGATGATGGCCGGAGAAAACGGTGGAACCCGGACGATTGGGATGATTGGAGTCCTGAGTACGAGTAGTCTGTCTGGTCAGAACCAAGATTTTTGCTGTCAACTAACGAGAAGGGCTTACACGTTCATGCCAGAGCGAAGCGCACCAAAACTCATACTGCACGATCCTACAAGACCTTTTCTGGATGTCATTGCTGAGCACGCACAAGGCTTCCACCCCTACCCACAACGTCTCATGGAACAGTTTGAAACGCTTCCTAGAGCATTGTTTGTTCCTGAAGTATGGCGGACTGTCTTCCTTGATCGGGTCCATCTGGATACTGGATATGGGGGACTGCTTTCCCAGCCCGGTCTGATTTTTGATATGGTGGCCTGTCTGCATTTGAAAGGGAATGAAACCGTCTTTGAGGGAGGCACTGGAACTGGATATCAAACGGCTATCCTTGCCCACATGTGCTCACATGTCTATACTGTCGAACGCGACCGCAAACGACTTGAGGACGCCCAAGAGCGCTTAGCACATCTTGGCATCACCAACGTTACCTTCGTTCACGGTGACGCTGCTGAAGGGCTACCGCAACATGCCCCCTTTGACCGCATGATCTTTGGAGCAGCCATTCACGGGGAAGCGGATCAGCATCTCATTGAGCAGATGGCTGCACCACGGTCTCGATTGGTCATGCCCACGGGAACCTACGACCGAGAGAGAGGAATGATCATAGGAGACTTGTTGCTCTGCGACAAAAAGGCCGGAGAGGTGACACAAAAAATCAATCGCATCTTTAATGGAACCCTTTCCTTCGTTCCGCTCATCTCGCCCCGTTCCATAGGTTGGACGGCTGTCAAAGATGGATATGTTCCTTCTCCTCAGCATCCTGAAGGGAGACGGAGGATGTTTCCTTGGCCCTTCAAGTGATGGTGAGGAGGCTGTAGTCGTTATGATCACATTCTAGAAAGGCACAAGCAATCCATGACCACCACATTCCCAGTTGGCATCGCTATTTTCCCTCCCCCTGCCCAGAAGGTAATCAATTCCATCAAGCTGGCCGAGCAGTTAGGTGTTCCTATGGTCTGGGTTCCATCCTGGCCAGTAGGCCCTGACGGATTGACCATTGTAACAGCGGCCGCAGCCCAGACGAGCACTATTGGACTGGCTACAGGCATCACTGTCACCTATCCTCGCCATCCGCTCACACTTGCCAACGAGGCCTCGGTGCTGGCCGAACTCGCACCTCATCGTTTTCGTCTGGGCGTCGGCGCGGGCCATCAAACTAGCATTGAAGGCATCTACGGCCTGGATTTTGGCAAACCGCTGGCACATTTGCGCGAATATATCACCGTTCTTCGCAGCCTGCTCTGGGAGGGGCGCGTAGACTTTACTGGCGACTACTTCCGTGTTCACGCCGAACTTCCATTGGCGGGGCCTCCTCCACGCTTCCCTATTGTGCTGGCCGCCCTGCGTAAAAATATGCTGCGTCTGGCCGGTGAAATTTCGGATGGTGCGTTTGTCACTTGGTCCACTAGCTCATATGTGCAATCCATCGCGCTACCTGCGATGCAGGAAGGCGCTCGCATCGCCAATCGGCCTAGACCCCCTCTCATTGGCAGTGCTCCCATCGTTCTCGACACAGATTTTGCCATTGTACGCCAGCGCGCTCAGGCTGCGTTTGCGCTCTACAAATCTTTTCCCACCTATGGGAAAATGTTCCAGGAGGCCAACTACCCCCTCACCCCTGACGGCAATCTCAGCGATGAACTGATCCACGACCTCTACCTCTATGGCGACCCGGCTACCATTCGCAATCGACTGTATGCCATGCATAATGCTGGCGTCGACGAGATCGTAGCCGCATTCACCCCGGTCAAAGATCCGGTGCGCGAAGAAAGGACCATCCTGGAAATTCTCGCCAGCATATAACAATCAATTTCTTACACCATCCATCGATTCATAACAAATAGTAGACTCAGCGTCGCCAATAGCGTAGGGAAGAACAGTAGTAGAGCCTGATGCAGGCGCGGACGCGCAACACCAAGCATGGCTAGAGTAATAAAGACGGGAAATACTTCGAGCATGAAGCGTTGATCCGAGACAAGCGGGTCCTGGCTCACAGCCGCGTTGAGCAGCATCGAGAGAATGAGCAGTACCGCCCACAGTACATAGCTGGGCCGTAACTTGCGCCAACCAAGGATGACGAGCGTAATAAGAGCGAGTGTTGCCCCAAAGTCTAGCAATACATGCGCCTGGTAGAAGGAGCCGAATGGCTGATTCCATAGGAGTTGGTAGAGGCTCTGCCAGATGCCGTCCCACGGCCAGGAGAGGTGGCGCGCCCAGTGATATTGCAGGGTTGCGAAGGCAAAGGGATCACCGCGAATGTGCCAGCAGTAGAGGCAATAAAGCGCCGTTCCCAATGGAATGAGCAGCAATGGCAGCAGAGCAGACAGTAGTGTGCGGCGGCTCGCTACAAGCTGCTCGCGTGCTACCCAAAACTCATAAAGATATGGCAGGACCAGCAAAACAGCCGTGGCACGCGTGAGTGCTGCCAGCAAACCGAGCATACCAGCTAACCACCACCATCGTCGGCGCAGTGCTAAAAACGTACTGGCTGTGAGCAACACAAATAATGTTTCGTTATACGGCGCAAAAAAGAAGAATGCTGTCGGAAAGATGCTCAAGTACAGTATCGTTCTGCGTGCCACCTGGTCGCCACCACTGTCAGCGGCCAGCAGATAGATAACGAAGAGCGCTCCCAGAAAAGCCAGGTTGCTGATAAGCATGCCAACGACTATGTAGCTCCAGTTGCCCAAAGGATGTGCTATACTCGCAATAAGTAGTGGAAAGAGCGGGAAAAACGCGACATCATAGCGCATCTGGTAGCCGTATTGTGGAATGCGTGTGTAGTTAGCCGCGTCCCAGTGATTCCACGAGGTGAAAAAGGCGCTATCGATCGGTATGCTGGAGTATTTCGGCGCAGTGAGCAGAACGTAGCCGAAGTAGGTGACCAGCACCAGCGCCACACGAGTAGCGAGAAAGAGGAAAAGAATATCGCGAGTAGGGACGCGTTTCATACTTGCCTCATTTGGAAAAAGCCTCCGCTACGGTCTCATCGTCTTGGGCAAGTGGATGGCTATGTAAGAGTAGATTGTATTTCCGCCCATAACGATATGCACGACATGCCACAGGACAGGAAGCGCGAAGCCGCGCTGCACTAAGTGCATAGGCCACACCAGATAATCGTATGGATAGGCGTGGTCATTTGGGTGAGCTTCGATCAGTGTGAGCCTTCCTGCAAGGTCACTGTTGTAACTTACCCATGACACGCTAGCGTCGCCACCAGTGAGTGTTCCCATAATAGCGCCAAGTCCTACCCGTTGCTGTCCGTGCGTATGAGCCGCAATCCACTCTACAGCTTCTCGGTAGCCAGGATAGGCCACCTGCAGCGCGGTGTTCTCACCGTGAAAGAATTCACTACTGTACCCTTCCGCTGCATAGACTGTGCTCAGCCCGAGCAGATGTGGTCCTACCGCCAGCAGAGCAAGACAGGCGACTATAATGGCTCCCCGTGCGTTTATACCGAGGCCGCCAGCTTGCTGCACCGCTTTGGGGGACATATCCCCTGCCTTTATAGAAGAGAATAACGGCTCCTTGCGGTAACGCAATAGGATGGCCAGTCCTGACACACCCGCCAAGGCCAGTGGGGGAGCAATGGGCAGTTCGTAGTGTGTACCTACCACAATATTGAGCAGACTAAACATACTCACAATGGAGACAAGCCAGATGAGCAGAAACGAGAGACTGGCAACCTCTCTGGTCTGCATGTTCGTTGTGCGTAGGTGAAAGCGCAGCAGTTGCACGAGGGCGAAGAGCACAAAGAAGGCAGCAGGAATGGTAATGAAGGCGCTTATCTTCACAAAAACAATGTAGAGCGTGGCCCAGTGTGGCACGTGCAGACTGTACTGACCAGC
>JAFATZ010000268.1 GCA_019243675.1 Ktedonobacteraceae bacterium
GCCAGTTCAACACTGGCAACGCATCTTGCTTCTGCTTACCCTCTCGATCACACTGGTTGGCGGCTTCGAATTGGGCAGAACTGTGGTCATGTGCTTCCTAGCCCCACAGTTGAGTAACGATGGCACTTCGCTCGACACGAACGCCGCCCTGCTTTTGCTGGAGGGACGTAACCCCTATACCAATTCTAATATGTTGGACGTAGCTCGGCGTTTTTCTATTCAACCCAATTGGACCACGCCGCTGCGGCGCGGCCAATTTGCACATCTGATAGATTATCCGACACCGAGCGACTTTCAAACTGTGCTCGATACTGATCTCAAGTCAACATCCAATGATGCACCCGAGTTCGAATCGAAGGTGAGCTATCCTGCGCTCTCTTTCTTAACATTAGTGCCTTTCGTATTGTTGAAGGACTACAACGTATTACCATTCTATTTCTTGAGCTATCTTCTCCTCGTGTGGATTGCTTGGAAGGCTACTCGTCCAGAGCTACGACCATGGATTCTGCTCTTGAGCATGGCAAATGTCCCTATGTGGGCATCGACAAGCGGGGCTAACCTGGACATTTTCTGTATATTGCTTATCGTTTTGGCTTGGCTGCAAGAGCACCATCGCTGGCGTTCCGCCATCTTTCTGGGTCTAGCAATAGCAAGCAAGCAAATTGCATGGTTTCTCGTTCCTTTTTACATTATCATGATCTGGCAGCGCTACGGCTTGAAGGATGTCTTGTATCGTCTTGTTGTGGGAGGCGGTATTGGCCTAGCTATTAATCTTCCTTTTATCCTGTGGGACGCTCATGCGTGGTTCTCTGGTATTCTTGCTCCCGTAGCTGATCCAATGTTTCCACTGGGCGTAGGGTTAGTCAACCTGAGTGTTACCCACCTACTGCCTTTCTTTCCCAACTGGGTCTATTTCTCACTTGAAGGGGGTTCTATGCTGTTAGCCCTTTTCTGGTACTGGCGTCTCTGCCCACGGCATCCAGAGGCAGCAATGTTACTGGCAGTAGTGCCGCTCTTCTTTGCTTGGCGTAGCTTGCCTTCATACTTCTACTGTGCAGCTTACCCACTCTTCATTCTGATGGCGGCTAAACTGACGCCATCTCGTAATCATCACACCACCATGTGGCAAACCTCTATCTGATACTGCTATGCTCGACTCTTGATGCTCTTCGTGGTACAATCGACACGAAACCTAAATTGATAGAAGCAGGGAAGAGAGAAGAGCTAGTATGTCACAGAAAAAAGAGACGGATGTAGTGTTGTCGCAAGAAGAAGTTAGCCAGTTACAACATCTACTTGAACATTACCATGATATTGCTACACAACTGCACACAACGAGTGATCAGCACCAGGCAGAAACAGTAGTAAACGAGATCAACGCACTCTCACAACCAGTGCAAATGGCCCTACTCAAGGCACTTTCAACAGAGCACAACACCGATGCCGCCGATACGCTGGTTGCCATGAATGTGCTGAGCCAGAACAAAGAGGTACGCAAAGAAGCCCGCCGCTGTCTTATTCGTCTAGAGTCCGCCAAGGTCTTCCCACAGTGGGCACCGCCTCTTGCACCTACCCCGGTAGCTCAGGCCAATAGCGCTCATCCTCCCCGCTTTTGGAAAGGTGTGGTCACGCAATCACGAGAAGAGGGAGAGGTACAACTCGTGCTTGCGTGGGAGCAGGGCTATGACTACGGCGATGTGCGCATGATGGTCTTTTTACTCGACTTCTGGAAGGATGGTATCAAAGAAGCCATCATCGAGATCATCAGCAAGCGTCAGGCAGAGAGGCGTATCGAAGACATGCGCAGCAAGCTTGTTGATCTTGTGGTGACGAGTTGTACCCTGGCAGAGGGCAAACGTTTGCTTGAGGAGGCATACTCCGTGAATCAGTGGCGCGCTACCACCCCTCACAAAGAGTATAGAGATCGTTTGCCTCTCATCAACCAACTCATTCTGCAAGCGAGTGACTTGGGCGAGGACCACGCACTTACTTTTATTCGCCCTGAGTTGGAGGATGAGAAGGTAGTGATGAACTTTCTAGGGGCTTGGTCTCTGGGCGATTATGGGCTGGCATACGATTTGCTCGCGCAGCAGAGCAACCTGCGAGAGGGACTTGAGCGCGATGAGTGGATTGAACTGCGACGCACCTGGGCTAATGAGGCTCATCCGGCACGCATTGAGTTGGGATTTGTACGCCAGAGCGAACACAATAAGAGTACCCTCTGGCTTCCTACGCCCCTTCTGAGTGGGCATCCATCCTCCAAGCAAATAGAAGCTGGCTGGTCACTTGAGCTGATAGAAACTCCTCTTAGTGGCACAGTGCGCGAAATGCCTCTAGGAACTGCTGTCAACAAAGAGACGGGACGACATTGGTTCTGGACAAGTTATACGCTCATGCGTGAGAACGAGGAGTGGCGTATTCAAGCTGTAACAGATGAAGGCGCACATATACAAGGGTTGTCCGTCACAGAACTACAACAGCGCATCCAGCAGTACGAAGAGGCAGTAGAGATGTTGGTCAAAGAGCACGAAGCCAATATTGAGGAGGCAATGGAGCATCTTTTCTGGCGGCTCACACAGTTACTCCATTATTATAATGCGCTCATTGCCCACCTGCCACTTGATTATAAAGTAGCTGTAGACGCCTATACCCGTGCGCTGGTAATCGGCAATCCCGAACTTACTATGGTCTATGTAGAGCGTCTAGCAACCCGCTTTGCCGAGCGTCGTGGAGAGATGCTGCGGGGCCTAGGGGCAACACTAACGACGCTCGCTTACAAATACGATACGCAATTTATGCAACTACGCCACAAGCAAATTCTTGCGCGTGCCGAGGCTACGCTTCGCGAGTCTATTGTTGCTGAGAATAGTGCGATGGGCCACATACTGCTTGCAGAACTGCTCATTGACCAGAACCGCAATGATGAGGCGGAGGCTGAGATGCTGCTAGCCAAAGAAGCGCTACCTAATGTAGAAGAAGAAGCTGCCATTGAGGCGGGTCTAGGCAATATCGCCATGCGCCGTGAGCTAATGGCCAAGGCGATTACACACTACCAGCGCGTCACCGAGCTCAGCCCCCACTATGCTGGTAGCTGGTTCCATCTTGGCTTCGCCCATCAACTGCTTGGGCATTTTGCTGAAGCTGAAGCGGCTTACCAACGTGCTATAATTGAAGAGCCATATGACGTAGGCTCCTACTCTCAACTTATTAGCATCCATATGAAGGAGCGTCACTTCTCGAAAGCGAGAGAGAGTGCAGAACACGGTGTACGTAACAATCCAGATTCTGCCGACCTTCATGCAGTGCTCGCCTCAGTTTTGTTTGAGATGGGCGAACGACGCGATGCCGAGCGCGAGATAGCACAGGCCGAGCAACTCAATGCAGAACTAGAGATCGTTAAGAGTGTGCGTGAGTATATCAACAGGAGCAGTTCAAGCAAGAGGTAATATGAAAAAAGACGAAGCTATGGGAGAAGAGAACTTCAATTTCGCAGGTTACTTTGGAGCTGATTCATTAGATGCCGAAGAGACGGTCGAACAGTTCCTCGAACTATGGTCAGAAGGAGATTATGACTCAGCCTATGAGTTACTTGCAGATGAAAGCGACATCCGTGCTGGTCTCTCACCCAATGAATGGGTAGAGCGGCGCGAGCAATGGGAGGCTGCAGCTAAACCAGCACACATGCATATAGATGTGGTGTACGACTTTGAGCGCGAGGAGGATGGAACTACAACGCAAGAGGTCGAGGTGTTTCTTTCCCTCGAAACGAAACCCCTATCCCCTGACACTACCTTGCAAGAACTGCCGCTAGGCACCATTTCTTATGCTGAAACTACACGACAGTGGTCTTGGGCAAGCTATACCGTGGTGAGAGCAAACGATCACGACGAGTGGCGTATACAAAGCATGAAGGATGAAGGTGCTGCAGCACTTCACCTTTCCACTAGCAAATTGCAAGAGTGTTTAGAGGACTTCAGAGCAAGGCTGCAGACCCTGGCCCAGAAAATGGGTATAAAAGACCTCGATAATTTTGATCCAGATCACCCGGACACGAGTAGCGATGCAACTATCGACGATGAAGCGTTCGTAGACGCAGACGATTACCTGCAAGAAGTACTCTGGATGGCACAACGTGCTATGCACTACGCCGATGCGCTGATTGCACAAGTCCCACAAGATCGCGTACCTTACGATAAGGCAGCAACTCAAGCTACCGTCGCCCAGGATTGGGAACGTGCTGCAGCTTACCTTGATCTCATCACCCAACGCTTCTCTGAACAAAAGGGAGAAATGTTGCGTAGCGAAGCTATTATTCTCAGCCATCTGGTCGAAGAATTTGATAGACGTGAGCTGTATGAGCGCGCTGACCATATTACTACCTTGGTAGAGAAGGCATTGCGCGACTCAATTGCCAACGATAATGCACTGGAAGGCTATCTCATGCTCGCCGATATACTTATCGTGAATGACGCGCGTCATACTGAAGCAGAGAACGTGCTCCGACAAGCCCAATTGCTGGTTACCAATACAAAAGATGAGGCCAACGTTCTGTCTAGTTTCGGGCGACTTGCCGCTGAAAGAGGACAACACGAGGAGGCGCTGCGTTCCTATCAGCGCGCAGCAGAACTTGATGCCCACCTCAGTGGTATCTGGGCCAGAATAGGCCGTGAGCAACGCATTCTTCTCAATTACCCAGCAGCCGAACAAAGCCTGAGGCGCTCTATCGAGCAAGAGCCAGAGGGAACTTCGGCCTACGCTGACCTCGGCTTCATCTATACCACGGAGTATAATAAGCTACAAGAAGCGCGTGAACTGCTTGAACTGGCTTTGGATATGGATCCCGAATCCGCAGAACTGCTGGCCGCCCTAGCAATGACTTACATTCAAAGCGGTGATCTGGCAACTGCACAGGAGTTGCTGAGTGGTGCAGAGCTTATTGATCCAGCAGAGATAATGGTGATAACTGTGCGAGCAGCATTCGAGAACAAGAGAGCACAACGCACGGCAAAAGCGAAGAACACCAAACCACGCCCTAAGTCTAACAAACCGCGTCCGAAGAAACATTGATGCAGGTAGTGGACAGCAAAGATTGACAGTGATAATGATAGAGCCGCGCTTACTCCTGGCCTCAGCTTCACCAAGGCGCAGAGAGATTATTACAAAAATCGGTCTTCCTTGTGCAGTCGCTATTGCACCAACCGATGAGGATGCAGCTCAAGCG
>JAFATZ010000458.1 GCA_019243675.1 Ktedonobacteraceae bacterium
CACTGCCAAGAGTCGTGCGCTGGATGGCTGGTCTGGGGCGAGCACGGTCTCTAGTGCTGCAAGCAGTTCGTTGACGAGCGCATCCCGCCCAAAGAAGTCCTGTGTATCCTCACGACGGAAAGCGTGCAGTCCCTTGTAGGGGTTGCGAGGCTGGTGCGATGCTTGCTGGGGCTGGCTCAGTTCAGGATAAGACACAGCAGGAGATTGCAGAGCTGGCACGTGCAAGAGGGTACTGATCTGGTCGAGCATAACAGGCTCAAGTCCCTTGCGGGCATCAATTCTGGCGTCCAGCATCACCACGTGTTCGGGGACACACTCCTGCCAGTGGTCGCCATCAATCCACAGCGTACAGATGGGACGCTCATACATCTTGGCGACCTGAAGAGCCTCTTGCACGTGGCGCGAGCTACGAGCATCAGGGGAAACGATGACCACAACTCCCTGCGCGGCACGAATCGCCTGACGTTTACGCTCTTTGCCTTGCCGCTGCAGCATGCGGCTGCTCAGCACGGCAATCCCCCGGTCGGTGAGCATCTGCTTGAGCCGGATCACCAATTCATGATCGGCGTCAGCGTGGGAAGAGGCCAGAACGAGGTAGGATGAAGCTGGCAGGATGAACGGCTCGTTACGATCTGAAGCTAAGCCCAGTTCTTCGGCAGGCAGATCGAAAACGTCACACAGTCGACGACGAAAGTCGGAGCGAGGTATCGTCTCCCCGCGCTCCCAGCGACTGACGGTTTCAAAGTCGGTCTCCAACCGTACTGCCAATGCCTCTTGGGTCCAGCGCTTCCGTTCACGAGCTGCTCGCAAGCGCTCATTGGGGATTAAATCTTTCCTTGTCATTCTGTACTCCTCTGAGAGGCTAGCGAAGGTTGAGGCACTTGCTGTATGCGCAGAAAAGGCACAACGTGTATGGCGGGGGCGGCCCTTGCGGTTCGCCCCTCACGTATCGCCATGTTAACAGGGTGGACGCTATATGCTTATTTCTCGGTCTACTCTATTCCGAGGGCTCTGCTAAACTCTTCGAGACCACTGAACTGGCTGACAGCAGGTGTTACCCAGGCGAGCAAAACGCCCCTGTCTCCTACGGAGATAAGGGCAAGCTCTCGTTTAGGGTCTTGGTTGTGCTTTTTCATTTCGTCTAGGATTTGATTGATGCGATTGGTGACCTCTGCTAACTGCTCATCGTGGAAGGAGCTTATTTGTGCTTTCAGTAGCGTGGCATTAGAACAATCGCCTTGCGTAGACTCCATACAGCAAATCTGGTTGTTCCGCACGACCGCAGTTCTATTAAACACGATTTTCGGCTCATTTTCTTTAAGGTTTTCAGACAAAGTGTCTCTCCTTTTCCTTTTAAAGTTAAAATTGCTGGAAAATCCCTGGTGGCCCATTGCCGACACATGGGATGACGACCTACCAATAGAGACGTGGATAAGGGGAGTTTTTTGTTGGTGGATGTGGGGGTTAGTGTAACCTCATAACGTATTTTTTTGCGGAAGGAAACTATGAACAACGTCGTTCAAGAAAAACTTCTCGTCTCGCCGGATAGCCTCTACAAGTAGACTAGGAATAGGAGTACTTTATCATGGTTACAGATTCATCCCCTTTGCAGCTCAGTGCTCGCTCGTTATACCCAGCGCAGTGTCTGAAAAACTGGCAGCAAAAGGGGATTGGCGCTTTGCGTATCGCCTTTGGCCTCGTTTGGGTAGTTGCCGCCTGGTTGAAGTGGCAACCGGAGTTTCAAAACCATTTCCTTGATCAGGTCTCGGGCGCAAGAGATGGTCAACCTGCGCTGATACAGGGATGGATTTCTTTGTGGATCAACCTTGTGAGTATCAATCCGCTCCTCTTTGCACGCATTGAGGCTACGACAGAGACAGCGCTAGCGGTTTTGTTGATCTTTGGCGTTTTCAGCAATCTGACATACATTGTTGGTATACTGCTGACGTTGGGTATCTGGTCAACCGCCGAGGGTTTTGGCGGACCATACCAACCCGGTCACAGTACAGATGTGGGGACAGCACTACCCTATACCATTCTGTTTGCTATATTGTTCTTCATTTCTGCAGGACGCTATTATGCAGTGGATCAGTGGCTCACTCCCCGGCTTGGGCGCTTAAGCTTCCTAGCTATCGGTTCGGTCAAGCGAAGCGAAAAGTAGCTGTGCCAAGGCGGCTTTGCTTCCGGGGAGAGAGGTTCCGGCAATCCTTGCTCGTTAGGCTGGCACTTGCTCTTGCGGGCGCATCCAGTGACGGTGCTGTGCAATAGCTTTGGCGAACTGCTCGATAAAGGGGTTCAGGTCTGAACTGTCCTGCACCGTTACTATGCCTTGCATGCTGGCCACTCTTCCTCTTGACTCAGCCAGAGACGAGCTAGGAATGTCAGCATGGTGGAGCAATTCAATGCCCTCGCCAACTGCACCAATTGCTTTGCCGTGCTTGAAGGCTTCGGCGACGAAGTGGCGTGCGTCTCCCTGTTGCATGAGTTGCTGCACACTGGCCTGCCCACCCGGAATAAACACGGCGTCATACATAATGGAACTGGTAGTGAGAGCGCTCTTGTCTACTGGTAACTGCTGA
>JAFATZ010000473.1 GCA_019243675.1 Ktedonobacteraceae bacterium
TGGTTCTCTCTTTAAAGGGCCTGAGTATCTACAGAGGATTCTTATGACAGAAACAATACTTATTGGTACAGCAATTGGAGTGCTGATCGCAGTAGTGACTTCGCTGATTACGCTCCAAGCACAACAACGTGCATGGCAACGTGGTCAGGCAAGCCACCAAAAGCTGTGGCAAACACAACAAGAACAACGTATGAGTAACTTGGAGGAGAAGGTCACTAGGCAGTTTCAACAAATCGAGGTGGAGTGGAGTGCGTTGAAGCAAAGGGAGAAGGAGCGAGCAGACGAATATATTGCTTCTGCTGTACAATTATGTTTGCAACAGCATGTAGCGAGCTTCCCATACGTGGAGGAGGTTCCGTTAGATGCTCCTGATGCACCTCACGGCAATGGTCAAAGCGTCTCATGGCACAAACCGTTGCAATTGCCGGGAATTGACCTCTCACAGCATGACTTTTCACATCGTTATCTTCGTCATGCCGACCTGCGCAAGGCACGACTGACAGAGGCTTCACTCTTCATGACTGACCTTTCAGGTGCTAATCTTGCCGGAGCCGACCTCACCGGAGCCGATCTTTCTGCTGCTAACCTCAATGCAGCAGACTTAACCGGAGCAACGCTGGTGGATGCAAATCTTCTTGTCGCCGATCTAAATGATACAGTCTTGATAGGCGCAAACTTACGCAAGGCGCGCAATCTTACCACTGAGCAATTATGCAAGGCTATTTACGACAGTACCACGTCTCTTGATGAAGAGATTGACATCACATTGCCGCGTACACCACGCTTTTCGCCTACAAATCGTTCAAATTCAGCTTTTGCAGTTTAAAAAAACTAGATAGTATGTTGTGGAGCGTGCGAGTTAGACTCACATGCTCCACAAGTACACCATTTATTTTGCTATGGCTTGACCAGATGGAAAATGTCTGCGCTACCCAAACCCGTTGCCATATCATAGGCAGGACCAGCAGGGTAGTGCCCATTATCAAAGCTGGTGATATCGTGGAACTGACTCTTGAAACCAGCGGCAGAGTCGAAGGAGTAGAAGTAGTAGTTCAACAACCCTTGTCGAGTTCTATTGAAGTGGTCAATCAAGGCCGCAATGCCAGCCCACAGCGGGGCAGAGGTCGATGTGCCACCAAGACGGATCCAACCTTTGATATTATAGGTGGGGTCCGTACAGAAAGGATCCTGCTTATCGGCACAGTAAATGGCATAACCTGTGCTGGGATCTGCGTTAAGAGAGACATCGGGCAGTTCGCGACAGAACGTGCCAGCCGTTTGGCCACAATAGGCTCCACTTTGCGTCAAACCCGGCTCAATGAAGCCCGGCACTGCCTGACCAGCGGATGATTGATAGTCTGGACTGCCCCAAAAGCGGCTCACACCACCACCACCTGCGCCGCCTGCACAGTCCTTGGGTGGGCAGCCACGTGTCCAGGTGACCTCTTTCGCGACTCCGGGATAGGTGGGATTAGCATTGGTACCAGGATCAAAGAGCACTGTTCTGTTGGGTTGAGCGAACGAAGTGCCGCCAACCGCTGTCATATACGGCTGTGCAGCAGGGTCATCAGCCTGAAGTTCATTATTGCCTTGCAGGTTATTGTCGGTATAGGGCAGGCAGTCGAAGGCTCCACTGTCGCCAGAAGCGGCGAAAATGCTTTGCCCTTGAGTTGCCATTTGGGCAAGTGCCTGAAACTCTCCCAATTCTATTGATGTCGTCGCGAGATACTCGCACAATCCCCAACTCGTGCTGATTGCGTCAGCTTGGTTGTCTTTAGCTATTTGCAGATATTGTGCGACATCTCCAATCTCTGAGTTCGGCGCATTATAAACCAGAAGTTGCTTTATGTCTGGGGCTATAGCAAGCTGCAGTTCAATGTCAAGCTCGACTTCGGAGGCGTAACGATCAAGAGCACCATTAACGGGTGTCGGTCCTCCATAGACCGGTTTGTCTATAATCGGCACATTGGGCAGCTTAAACTGTTTCTTATACACGTCGATGTCTTTGGGCGTGTAGCCCGAAAACTCAACAACGGCTGTAGTAATGCCTTGTCCCTTGTCATTGAGCTGCTTGTACACAGGGGCTGCATCATAAATGCCTGCAATTTGCGAAGGGGTGAGACCTCTACCGAACGGCCCACCACCATACGGCGGTGGCAGGTGAGGACGCTGCTGTCCATCGGAGACCTGGGAATGTGGTCGAACCAGGCCAAGATTCGTGAGGCCCAATGTCCCAATGACATTCCCACTCAGATTAGCCGGTACCTGCACAGCGCTACTATTGGCGAAATACTGTTGGCCACTTGGTGTCTGATAGTTATTGATCGTGGTGTGCAATGCAGCCTCTACCTGTGCCACTGTTCCACTTGCTAGCAGCAATGTTGGGCTGGGTGAACCTGCTAGTAGATGCATATGTGCCCCTGTCAAAAAGTCTTGAGCTGCTTTGATCTGGCTACTCGCAGGAGCAAAACGGGCATTGAATGCGCCGCTTTTGAGCCACTGATGATAGAGGGGACTGTGTGGATTGTAGAGTGCCTTGATGAGAGCTTGCTGCTCCTGCTGGTGACTCGTTGCCAGCAAGAGGCCAATAGTCATCTGAGGAGCAGTATAGTGACTGACTATGTGTGCACCAGTCGGTTGCGTAACGGCACTAGCTGACAACGGCACCAGGGTAGCACTGGGGTGGGCATACGCCGTGGAAAAGCTGGCTACCAGCAAGAGAGCCATGCTCACCAACGGCAAGACAGTCCGAAAGGCGCGCCGACCTGTCTGAGACCTCAATCTTAACGTGGGAGGGTCACTAGCCACAAGAGACCGTAAGGAAGACATACTAGGTATACTTGTCATACATTTCTCCATCTTCAAATAATTTGTAAGACTTGTTTCGATGCAAGTGATGGCCTACCCAAGTGATTATAACATCTTTGTACATAAGGATACAGGAGACGCATCATATGCTATACTTATATCGTGGACGAGGCGCAGGGTGGTAGGCACAAACTTCTTTTGAAGGAAAGTAACGTATGGCAAGTGAACAAGGGAGATCATTAGAGGGTAGGATAGCATTAGTAACAGGGAGCGGACAGGGCATAGGCCGCGCAACGGCGATACGACTGGCGCAAGC
>JAFATZ010000177.1 GCA_019243675.1 Ktedonobacteraceae bacterium
TGCACCCATAAAGGTCTTTGGATTCCCAGCGGCGGTGATCCAGATAGGTAATTCAGTCTGTACTGGCGTGGGATAGGTTCTTATCTCAATCAGCTTGCCGTCTCCCCCTTGTACCTGGATCGATTCACCACGCCATAGCTTCTGTACCATCTGAATGCCACGATACATCTCTTCACCGCGTCTGCTATAGTTGTCTGGGAAGAACGCGAAATCATTGGGGTGCCAGCCCGAGGCGAAGGAAATGCCGACTCTCCCTCCTGATAGATTATCGACCATCGCCCATTCTTCGGCCACGCGAATAGGATTGTGTAGTGGCATGACCACACTTCCTGCCCGCAACGCTATGCGTTTCGTCTCTCTGGCGAGGGCAGCTTGCAGTACAGCAGGATTGGGATAGAGCCATCCATCCTTGGTGAAGTGCCTCTCTGGAATCCACACCGATGAAAAGCCGTGTGCATCAGCAAAGCGTGTACTCTCGATGACCAAACGGTATTTGTCAGCACCCAAAGGAGCTTCATTGCTAGAGAAGAATATCAGGCCAAACTGCATGGCCTGATTATTCTTTAGGGCCGTTGTATCTGACGCAATCTTCTTCCCCCACTAGATTACTCTTGCAACTTGGCCTATCTTCCCAGTTGCATGAAGCGTCCATGCATTGTGCGAACGACTATACACGTGGAAAGCGATCAGTTCTGGTGACTCGCTAGAAAGAACCACTTGGACTCTTGGCGGCTCCTCGCTAGGCAAGACAAGAAGTTTCTTTAGTTCTATGTCGGTCAGAATGTGCTTTCCCTCTCCTAGGGCATCCACTGCCGCCGCTTGCGCCATCTCTATGTATGCAGAGACAGGAACAGCCGTGACGCCTTGTATCTGATGATCATTTAAATAAGGCAGCTTGCGTTTGTCAAGTGTTGTTTCCCAGACATGCAGTGGTGATGGATGGGCTATTTCTAGATGCGGACCCAATAAAGGATGCTTGTGCTCCTGCAGCGTAGAGGGTATGGTCAATCGGGGCGCGATAGATCGGGGGGCGACCGATTGAGGCACGATAAATCGGGCCCCTACCGAGGGTGTGGCATTCACGGACTCAAACCAATACGCTTCTCGTTGGAAAGGATAGGTTGGCAGGACTACACGGCGACGTATGTATTCACTGTCAAATCCTCTCCAATCAGGGTCTACACCTTTGACATACAGAGCACCCAGGGTATCTAAGAGCGTTTGCCAATCATCCTGACCCTTGACTAGAGAAGGTAACCAGATACCGAATTCCTTGGGTACACAATACTTGCTCATGCTGAGTAAAGTTGAACTTGGGCCTAGCTCTACAAATATTTCATAGCCTTGCTCTGCAAGCGTGTGTACGCTCGCCTCGTATTGTACGCTCTCGCGGATATGACGCCGCCAGTAGTGGGCATCTGGAACTTCTCCCAGGCTGCACATTTGCCCTGTCACGTTTGAAATGAAAGGAATACGAGGTGCGGCAAATTGCACTTCTCGGGCTATGCGCTCGAATGGGTCAAGCATAGGCTCCATCAATGGAGAGTGGAAGGCGTGAGAGACCTGCAACGGACGGGATGCTACTCCCTCTGACCGCAGACGTTGACATACGGCCTGTACCGCCTTACTCTCGCCAGATATCACCGTGTTCTTGGGGCCATTGACAACGGCAATTGCAACCTGCCGTTGCAGGGGTGCGAGCGCGGCTGCTACCTGGCTTTGTTCGGCAAAGACGACTGCCATTGTACCTGGCTGCGGCAACGCTTGCATGAGACGAGCACGCTGCGCAATCAGCTTAAGCCCATCTTCAAGGCTAAACACGCCAGCAATACAAGCGGCTACATACTCTCCCACGCTGTGGCCCATAACTACCGATGGCTCCACTCCCCATGAGCGCCACAGTTCGGCCAGCGCGTACTCTAAGGCGAATAACGCCGGTTGCGTATATGCCGTCTCGTGCAACGGTGAGGTCTCGTCTAGCTCATCATACATCACCGAGAGTAATGGTTGGGTAAGATATGGACGCAGGAGCTGATCGCACCTCTCAAGGGTACGGCGAAAGATCGGTTGTGTCTCATACAGTTGCCGCCCCATACCTGTATATTGCGACCCTTGGCCTGTAAAGAGGAATGCAATCTTGCGCGGCTCGTTACCTAACACTTGCCCGCTCTGTATGCCTGCTACTTCGCCTCCAGATGCCAGAGCTGCTACTTGCTCGCGTAACTGTGCAACAGAGGCGGTTGTGGCCACAAAACGATGAGCGAAATGGGAACGCCCGCTATTGGCAGTGAAACATATATCAGCAACGGGAGTTTCTGCACGATGCGCCAGCAACGCTTCGTAGCGCTGTGCCTGTTCTCGTAGCGCTTGCGTACTCTGTGCTGAGAGTGTGAGTACGTGTAGTGGACGCTCCATCTGGCTAGCTGTGTTGCTGGCTGTGGGCGCTTCCTCCAGTATTACATGCGCATTCGTGCCACCAAAGCCAAAGGCACTCACTCCCGCCCGACGTGGACCACGCGGCGACCACTTATACAGTTCCGTCGGGATCAAAAACGTTGTGCCATCAAGAGGAATATGCAAGTTCAGCTTCTTCAGGTGCAAGTGCGGCGGTATCTCAGCATACTGCAGACAGAGCACCACCTTGATCAGACCTGCAATCCCTGCAGCGGATTCTAGATGACCAATATTGGTTTTCACCGAGCTGAGCACACAGGGTTGATCCTGCGAACGCTGCTGCATCAGCACGGCTTTGAGCGACGCTACCTCGATGGGATCTCCCAAGGGAGTGCTTGAGCCGTGGGTTTCAACATAGCTGATCCCTTGTGGTGCGACCTTTGCATTGAGTAGGGATTGGCGAATAACCGCTTCCTGGGCCAAACCATTGGGCGCTGTCATGCCATTGCTACGACCATCCTGATTGATAGCCGAGCCTCTAATAAGCGCTAGGATAGTATCCCCGTCCCTACGTGCTGCCGAGAGCGGTTTCAGGATCACCATACCACAACCCTCAGAACGTACATAGCCGTCGGCATCTTCATCAAAGGTTTTACAGCGGCCAGCAGAGGACATCATTCGCGCCTGGGAGAGGGTGATGGTCAGTTCCGGTGTCAGAATCAGGTTTACTCCTCCCGCCAGCGCAAGATCGCACTCGCCATTGCGCAGGCTCTGACAGGCGAGATGCACTGTGACGAGTGAGGACGAGCACGCGGTATCTACGGCTACACTTGGCCCGCGTAGATCAAGCACATATGAGAGGCGATTGGCCGCGATACTATACGCGTTGCCCGTGCCAGCGTAGGCGTCGATCAGCGAGAGATCACTGAACTGCACCCGAGCATAGTCATTGTTGCTGATGCCAATAAAGACGCCTGTCTGGCTACCAGCCAGCTTCTCGGGTGCCTGTCCTGCATTTTCTAGGGCTTCCCATGCCACTTCCAGCAACAGCCTTTGCTGGGGGTCCATGTGAGCAGCTTCGCGCGGCGATATCCTGAAGAACCCTGCATCAAAGCGATCTACGTCCGGCAAAAAGCCTCCCCAGCGTGTGTTCATTTTTCCAGGGATGGCCTGATCTGGGCTATAGAAGGCATGCTGATTCCAGCGTTGGAGTGGCACCTCTGTGATGGCATCTCCCCCATTGCGCAAAAGTTGCCAGAACTGCTCTGGATTGTCGGCTCCAGGAAAGCGGCAGCCCAGACCGATGATAGCGATAGCATCTGTCGCCGTTTCTTGCTCCACATCTTCCACGTGTGAGGACACCACGGCAGGCTCTCGTACTGCTAGGTGGTTGGCAATCGCCTCTATAGAAGGATAATCATAGGCCAACGTCACCGGAATTTCTCGCCCTAGCCATGTCTCTAGCTCTGCGGCAATCGTTACTGCTTGGACCGAGTCCATGCCGTAGAGGGCCAACGGTTCTCGTATCTCTATCTCAGCGCGTTTTCTATGCAGCAACTCGGCAACCTTCGCAACTAGCCAGTCTCGTATCGCTTCTGCTGTCTGCGGTTGCGTACCCTCGGATTGCTGTGGTATGTTTCCTTGCGTATCAGCCTCACTCGGCAACCTAGGCTCCTCGTTGTCGGTAAGACTCTGCCTCCATTCCTCCACCACGTCTAGATTGCCAGCTAGGAAGCTTGTTCTGCACGCGTGACGCTGAATCTTGCCGCTGGAGGTTTTGGCAATCGTGCTAGTCTTGATGAGCACGATGGCATACACCTGCAGCTCATGCTGTTCAGCAATAGCACGACGGATCGCTACCATCACCTCGTCCAGGTTCAGTTGCGCCAAGGATTGACGCTCTAGCTCTTGCACCACTACGAGGCGCTCTTCGCCATCGATTTCGATGGAGAACGAGGCGCAACAACCCGGACGTAGCGCTGTATGACTCTGCTCCACCGTCTGTTCGATATCTTGCGGGTAGTGATTGCTGCCACGAATGATGATCAGATCCTTGAGGCGACCCGTGATGAATAGTTCGCCATCTAGCACAAAACCCATATCCCCTGTACGCAGAAAAGGTCCCTCTCCCGTGTGTGCTAGATATGCCTGAAAGGTCTGCGCGGTCTCTTCAGGCCGACGCCAGTAGCCTTGAGCAATACTCGGGCCAGATACCCAAATCTCTCCCACGTGCCCAGATGGACAGATCGTCAAGGTGTCTGGGGCGACGATCACCACTTTTTGATTCGAGAAGCTCTGGCCGATACTTACGAGTGTTCTGGTCTTGTTGTCCTGAGCCGTGGCCTCGACCGCTTGATTCCTTTCCAGCGCCTCCCCTTGCACGGTTCGTACTGTTGGGAAGCTTCCCTTTTGCCCAGCGGAGACCACGAGCGTGGCTTCTGCGAGGCCATAACAGGGATAAAACGCCTCACGGTGGAAGCCACAGGACGCAAATGCCTCTGCAAAGCGCTCTAGTGTCTCTGCTCGCACTGGTTCGGCACCATTTGCCGCCACTTCCCAGTGGCTCAAATCCAGTGTCGCCTTCTGTTCATCCGTAATTTTCCGCACACAGAGATCGTAGGCGAAATTTGGCCCACCGCTAATCGTCGCTCGTGTGCGTGAAATCGCTTGCAACCAGCGAATTGGTCGCTGCAAGAAAGCAGCCGATGAGAAGATTGTCGACTCAAACCCGCTGTAGAGTGGCTGTATGACTCCTCCAATCAGCCCTAGATCGTGG